>NZ_JARDJE010000013.1:0-62475 GCF_048957735.1 Rhodococcus sp. As11 | reverse complement strand
GTCTTCAAGAGCTACCGCTACGGCCAGGTCGTCACGGTCGACGACCCGTGGGGCTACGGCAACTCGCTCGAGTGGGCGACGACCTGCCCGCCGCCGCGGCACAACTTCACCGAGCTGCCGCGGATCCGCTCGGAGCGCCCTGCTTTCGAGCTGCACTACCCGCACATGGTCGAGAAGATGCGCGCCGAGGCGCACGTCGGCCCGGGCAGCGACAAGCACAACGTCAATGTCCTCGAGGGTGCCGACCGTACCCCCGGCGACCATCCGCGCGCCTGAGCGCAGAGCGACGATCGACCGAAGCCCCATCCGTGCACCGGGTGGGGCTTCGGCCTTTCGGTGGGCCGGACCCGCGAACGGGAGGGACGGTTCGACCTGCAACAATGGACGGGCGAGCCGGTACGCGCGTGCGTCCGCGTGTACCTCGACAGACAAGCGATCGGAGACGTAGTGGCGTCTGACAGCACGGTGCTGGTGACCGTGACCGGACCTGACCATCCCGGCGTGACCTCGGTGCTCTTCGCAGCGCTGACGCGGCACGACGTCGACCTGCTCGATGTGGAACAGGTCGTGATCCGCGGGCGGCTCACCCTCGGGGTCCTCCTCGTCTGCCCGAACGATGTCGAAGCACTGCAGGACGAGGTCGAGTCCGCGATGGCCACGATCGGCATGCACGCCGACGTCCAGATCGGCGCCGAGCGCGGTGCACGCACCGTCTCGACCCACGCCGTCGTCGTCCTGGGCAGCCCGGTCAGTGCCCGGGCACTGCGATCGGTGGGCCGCACGCTCGCGTCCCAGGGCGCGAACATCGATTCGATCCGCGGTATCGCCGACTATCCGCTCACCGGCCTCGAGTTGATGATCACCGCCGCCGATACCGGCGCCGAGGCCGACGCCGCTCTGCGGCACGCTCTCGTCGAACTCGCCGCGGGTCTCGACGTCGACATCGCGGTGGAGCGTGGCGGCCTCGCCCGTCGTTCCAAGCGCCTGATCGTCTTCGACGTCGACTCCACACTCATCCAGGGCGAGGTCATCGAGATGCTCGCCGCACACGCGGGTGTCGAGGACAAGGTCCGCGAGGTCACCGAAGCCGCCATGCGTGGCGAGATCGACTTCGCGCAGTCCCTCGAGCAACGCGTCGCGACCCTCGCCGGTCTGCCCGCGACCGTCATCGACGAGGTCGCGGAGCAACTCGAGCTCACTCCCGGTGCCCGCACCACGATCCGGACGCTGCGGCGCCTCGGATTCCGCTGCGGTGTCGTCTCGGGCGGCTTCCGTCAGGTCATCGACCCGCTCGCACACGAACTCGAACTGGACTTCGTCCGCGCCAACACGCTCGAGATCGTCGACGGCACACTCACCGGGCGAGTGGTCGGCGACATCGTCGACCGCGCCGCCAAGGCACGTGCCCTGCGGGAGTTCGCCGACGAGGCCGGCGTGGCTGTCGAACAGACCGTCGCGGTCGGGGACGGCGCCAACGACATCGACATGCTCGCGGCGGCGGGGCTGGGCGTGGCGTTCAACGCCAAGCCGGCTCTGCGTGAGGTCGCCGACACGGCGCTGTCGTATCCCTACCTCGATGCGGTGCTGTTCGTCCTCGGTGTCACGCGCGACGAGATCGAGGCGGCCGACCGCGTCGACGGAACCCTGCGGCGCGTCCCGATCGACGGCAGTGTCTGAGCGGAGCCCCGAGCGGCTGCACGCCGACGTGGTGGACACGGCACCCGAGCCGGTCTTCGACCCGGCGTCGGATCCGGGTTTCGCCGACCGGCACGGCGTCCTCACCCGCGGTTACGGGGACCGGCCCGATCCGGACGACCCGGGGAAGGTGCAGGCGATGCCGATCGTGCTGCACCTCCCGAAGGTCGATCCTCCCGCCCGTAGCGCGGTGCTCGAGGCGGCCGCGATGGCCACCGTGGCACTGTGTTTCGACCCGCGGGTGGGCGCCGGTCCGGAGGGTGAACCCGGTCCGTGGCAGGAGCCCTTCCTCGCGTGGAACGACGCGCGGATCCGGAAGGTCGCCCGCCGCGCCCGTGGAGCGCACTGGCATGCCGCGCAGGACGTCGACGGGGTCACCGTCGACCACGCCGGTGCCCAGGCCCGGGCATTCGTGCCCGGTCCGGTGGGGGAGCTCGACCCGCGCATCTCCCGCCTGCAGATCGGCGGCACCGACCTGCCCCACGACGATCCGCCCCCACCGGCGGACGGCGTGCCCGTCTTCTGGGTGCAGAAGGACCTCGAGATGACCGTCGGTAAGGCGGCCGCGCAGGTCGGTCACGCCGCGATGCTGTTCGCGGGAGCACTGGACGTCGACACCGCACGTGCCTGGGCATCCGACGGATTCCCGTGCGCCGTCCGCGACGCCGACGAGACCACCTGGCGCGGACTGCTCGCCCGGGTGGAAGCGGGCACCGCCGTCGCGGTCCGCGATGCGGGCTTCACCGAGGTGGCGCCGGGTTCGATCACGGTCGTCGCGGTGCCGGGCACGGTCAGCGCACGAGTCTGACCTCCACCGGCGTCGTGCCGCCGTGGATCATCCTTGCTCGACCTCTTCGCCGTCCGCGATCCGGAAGATCAGCACCGTCGGTCCGACGACCGGGTACGAACTTCCCACCCGCATCGGTGAGGTGTCCGCGGGCCGGCCGTCGGGGGCGCTCGAATCGAACACGCACGCGATGTCGCCGCGATACCACTCGGGCCCGGCCAGTGTCACCGTGGCGGCATTCCCCGAATGCAGAACGAACAGGCCGCTGCTGTCCTCGAGAGTGACGCCGGTGCGGGTGACCGTGCCGAGTTGCGAGCCGTCGACCCAGCCCTGCAGCGTGCGGCGGCTGTCGTCGTGCCAGGCCTCGTCGTCGAGTTCGACCCCCTCGATGCCGAACCACACCAGGTCGGGATACCCCACGGACCGGGCGCGTCCCTCGAAGAAGCGTCGCTGCCGCAGCACAGGGACGCGTGTGCGCAGGCGGAGCAGTTCGCGCACGTAATCCGTTCGCGCACGGTCGGCGTGCTCCCAGTCCAACGGCCACGCGTCGCGGACCGCGACGTCCTCGGGAACGCAGTAGGCGTTGTTGTTGCCGTGCTGTGTGTGGCCGAACTCGTCACCGGCGAGCAGCATCGGGGTGCCCGTCGACAGCAGGAGCGTCGCCAGCACGGCCCGGACGTGACGGTCGCGGGCGGCGAGGACATCGGGATCGTCGGTCGGACCCTCGACACCGTGGTTCACCGACTCGTTGTTGTTCGACCCGTCGCGACCCTCTTCACCGTTCTCGTCGTTGTGCTTGCGCTCGTACGACACGGCATCGGCGAGGGTGAAACCGTCGTGGGCGGTGACGAAGTTGATCGACATCCACGGTTGCCGGATGTTCCTGTCGTAGAGGTCCTCCGAACCGGTGAGCCGCGACGCGACCTCGCGGATGCCGGAACGTCCGGCCCAGTAGCGGCGCACCGTGTCGCGGTACCGGTCGTTCCATTCCGCCCACTGAGCCCCGAAGTTCCCGAGCTGATAACCGTGCGCGGTGGCGTCCCACGGCTCGGCGACGAGCTTGACGTCGCTGAGGACGGGATCGGTGACGATCGCGGTGAGCAGTGCCGCTCGCGGATCGAACGCCCCGCCGCGCGGGCGCGCGAGCGCACTCGCGAGATCGAAGCGGAAGCCGTCCACACCCATCACGTCCGCCCAGTACCGGAGGCTGTCGCACACCATGCGCACCACGATCGGGGAGGACGCGTCGACGGTGTTGCCGCATCCGGTCAGATCCACGTCCCGCCCGTGCGTGTCGAGCAGGTAGTAGCCGGGAGCGTCGAGACCGCGCCAGGACAGGCTCGGGCCGTCCACCGACGCTTCGCAGGTGTGGTTGTAGACGACGTCGAGGATCACCTCCAGCCCGGCACTGTGGAAGGCGTCGACCATCGTGCGGAACTCGGCGATCTCGTTGCCCGGCGTCACGGCGTAGGCGGGGTGCGGCGCGAAGTACGAGGCGGTCGAGTAGCCCCAGTGGTTGCGCATCCCCCGCGCACGGACCGACGGCTCGGTCACGAAGGCCTGCACGGGAAGCAGCTCGACGGTGGTCGCTCCCAGGCCCACCAGATGGTCGATCACCGACGGATGTGCGAGTCCGAGATAGGTGCCGCGCAGTTCCGGCGGCACGAGCGGATGGCGGGCCGTGTACGAGCCGACGTGCAGTTCGTAGACGACGGTGTTCTCCCACGGCACCCGGGGTTTGTCGTGCATCGGTGTCAGGACGGGGGTCACCACCGACAGAGGCGTGTGACCGAGGGAGTCGACGGTCGACATCGTCCCGAAGGGGTCGCCCTGATGGGGGAGCAGGCGGCCGGGGTCGCCGACGTCCCCGACGATCCGCCGTGCCCACGGATCGAGCAGGATCTTGTGCGGATTCGTGCGCAGCCCCCATCGGGGTTGCCACGGCCCGTGGGCGCGGTAGCCGTACCGCTGCCCGGCGCCGACGCCGGGAACGACCCCGTGCCAGACCCCGTAGGTGCGGTCCGGCAGGTCCACGCGATGCTCGTCCCCGTCGTCGTCGACGAGGCAGACCTGGACGCGGTCGCTGTGCGGGGCGTGGACGGCGAAGCGTGTCCCGCCGTCCACCGGTGTGGGCCCGAGCGGGAAGGCGGCCCGGTCGGGGAGCGCGACCGAGTCGGACACGACGGCAGGTTCGGATGCGGAGGACGACACGGGAACCGATCCTGCCGCGTTTCGGGCTCGGGCGTAAGAGAAGATGGTCGTCGTGGCACAACCTGATCCCGATTTGCTCATCGAATTCGACGACGTAGTGGTCCGACGCGGCGGGAACGTCCTCGTCGGTCCCGTGACCTGGAAGGTGGAACTCGACGAACGCTGGGTGGTTCTCGGACCCAACGGGGCGGGAAAGACCTCGTTGCTGCGGGTCGCGGCGGCCGAGACGTTCCCCACCTCCGGTACCGCGCACGTCCTCGCGGAGACGTTCGGCCGGACCGATCTGTCCGAGCTGCGACCCCGGATCGGATTGTCCTCCGCGGCGCTGGCCAACCGCGTGCCCAACGACGAGAAGGTCACCGATCTGGTGCTCTCCGCGGGTTACGGCGTGCTGGGCCGGTGGCGTGAGCGGTACGACGACATCGACACGAGCCGGGCGGTGGAGATGCTCGAGAGCCTCGGAGCGGAGCATCTCGCCGATCGTCTGTACGGGACGTTGTCGGAGGGCGAACGCAAGCGCGCGCTCATCGCCCGGGCGTTGATGACCGACCCGGAGCTGCTGCTGCTCGACGAGCCGGCAGCGGGTCTGGATCTGGGTGGTCGTGAGGAACTCGTGGCCCGGCTCGGAGCCCTCGCGGCCGATCCGGACGCGCCGGCGATCGTGCTCGTCACCCATCACGTCGAGGAGATCCCGCCCGGCTTCACACACGCGATGCTCCTGAAGGAGGGCGGTGTCGTCGCTCAGGGTCTGCTGGACGACGTGATCACCGCCGAGAACCTCAGTGCTGCGTTCAGCCAGTCGATCTCGCTCGACAAGGTCGACGACCGCTTCTTCGCCCGCCGCACCCGCCGGCCGGGCCGGCACCGCAGGTAACTCCGGGCCGGGTGGTGCCGGGGCCGATCGGTTAGGTTGAGGCCATGGCTATCGATCGCTCGGCATCCACCTTCGATCCCACCGCGGTGCCCATCCGCGACGCGTCCACCGTGATGCTCGTGCGCGACTCCGCGCGCGGTGTCGAGGTGTTCCTGCAGCGCCGCGTCGTCGGTATGGACTTCGCCGGCGGCATGACCGTCTTCCCCGGCGGTGGTGTCGACCCCTCGGACACCGACGCCGAGGTGTGCTGGACCGGCCCGGACGTGGCGTGGTGGGCCGAGAAGTTCGGTATCGACGAAGCGCAGGCCCGCGCGCTGGTGCTCGCGGCCGTGCGCGAGACCTTCGAGGAATGCGGCGTGCTGCTCGCCGGCCCGACCCCGGATTCCGTGGTGGCCGACACGACCGACTACGCCGAGGCGCGGCGCCTGCTCGAGGCGCGCGAGTTGTCGTTCGGCGACTTCCTGGAGAAGGAGCGACTCGTGCTGCGCGCCGACCTGCTGCGTCCGCAGGCGAACTGGATCACCCCGCTGGGGGAGCGGCGCCGCTACGACACGCGTTTCTTCGTCGCCGCGGTGCCGGAAGGACAGCGGGCGGACGGGAACACCACCGAGACCGATCTGGTGCAGTGGCAAACGGTGGAGGAAGCCCTCGCCGACTGGCGTTCGGGCCGGTGCCTCCTGCTTCCGCCCACGTGGAGCCAGTTGTCGATCCTGTCGGGCTTCACCACGGTCGCCGACCTCATGGCAGCCGATCCGGTCATCGAGCCGATCCTGCCCGTCATGAGCCGCCGCGACGGCGCGGTCCACATCACGTTCGACGGGGAGGAGGCCTACTACGAGGCCGGTACTCATCCGTGGGCCCGGCGCTCCGACATCTAGGCTGAACGGCATGGCTGAATTCGTGACCCTCGACGTCTCCGACGGGATCGGCACCATCCGTCTCGATCGACCCCCGATGAACGCCCTGAATCGTCAGCTCCAGGAGGAGATCCGGGAGGCTGCGCGGCAGGCGACCGTGCGTTCCGACGTGAAGTCGGTGATCGTGTACGGCGGCGAGAAGGTGTTCGCGGCCGGCGCCGACATCAAGGAACTGGCCGACCTGAACTTCGTGCAGATGAGCGAGATCGTCGGCGACCTGCAGTCGGCCCTCGGCTCGATCGCCGACATCCCCAAGCCCACCGTCGCCGCGATCACCGGTTACGCCCTCGGCGGCGGCCTCGAACTCGCGCTCGGTGCCGACCGTCGCATCGTCGGCGACAACGTCAAGCTCGGTACGCCCGAGATCCTGCTGGGGATCATCCCCGGTGGCGGCGGCACCCAGCGACTGGCCCGGCTCGTCGGTCCGGCGAAGGCCAAGGACATCGTCTTCACGGGTCGCTTCGTCGGTGCCGACGAAGCCCTGTCGATCGGTCTCGTCGACGAGGTCGTCGCACCCGACGACGTCTACGAGGCGGCGCGTCGCTGGGCCGGGCAGTTCACCGGCGCGGCCTCGCGCGCGCTCGCCGCTGCGAAGGCCGCGATCGACCAGGGGCTCGACACCGATCTGGACACGGGTCTGAAGATCGAGCAGCACGTCTTCGCTGCCCTGTTCGCCACGAAGGATCGCACGATCGGCCTCGAATCGTTCGTCGAGAACGGGCCGGGCAAGGCGCAGTTCGTCGGCGAATGACGCGACCGGCACGCACACTTGTCCACAGCTTACCGACGAGTAGGATCACCGCATGACTGCCAGCAGGACCGACGGGGCCGACCCCGCGCCGAATCCGTACGCCACGGCCGAAGAGGTCGCAGCGGCCCTCGAGGACACCAAGCTTGCCCAGGTGCTCTACCACGACTGGGAAGCCGAGACGTACGACGAGAAGTGGTCCATCTCGTACGACGAGCGCTGCATCGACTACGCCAAGGGCCGGTTCGTCGCCGCTGCGGGCGACCAGCCCCTGCCCTACGAGCGTGCTCTCGAACTCGGTTGCGGCACCGGCTTCTTCCTCCTCAACCTCATGCAGGGCGGGGTCGCGAAGAGCGGGTCGGTCACCGATCTGTCGCCCGGCATGGTGAAGGTCGCGCTGCGCAACGCCGAGAATCTCGGTCTCGACGTCGACGGCCGCGTCGCCGACGCCGAGACCATTCCCTACGAGGACGACACTTTCGACCTCGTGGTCGGACATGCTGTGCTGCACCACATCCCGGACGTCGAGCAGTCTCTCCGCGAGGTGCTGCGCGTGCTGAAGCCCGGTGGCCGGTTCGTCTTCGCCGGTGAACCCAGCACGATCGGCAACGCCTATGCGCGCCTGCTCGGCCGGGTCACCTGGGAGGCCACCACCAGTATCACCCGGCTGCCCTTCCTGCGCGACTGGCGTCGTCCGCAGACCGAACTCGACGAGTCCTCCCGGGCGGCCGCTCTCGAGGCCGTCGTCGACCTGCACACCTTCGACCCCTCGGATCTCGAGAAGCTGGCCTCGTCGGCCGGTGCCGTCGAGGTGAAAGCGTCGAGTGAGGAATTCGCCGCGGCACTGCTCGGCTGGCCGGTGCGTACCTTCGAGGCCGCGGTGCCGCAGGAGAAGCTCGGCTGGAACTGGGCGAAGTTCGCCTTCGGCGGATGGAAGGCGTTGAGCTGGGTCGACGAGAACGTGCTCAAGCACGTCGTTCCCCGCAGCTTCTTCTACAACGTCATGATCACCGGTGTGAAGCCCGGCAAGTAGTTGGGCTACGACTTCACCCTCGCCGACGTCGCGTATCTGACGTCGGGCGACGGCCGCGACGCTCTTGCACGTGTCGCCGGCCGCGAACTGTCGACGCGTACGCGCCTCGCCGACATCGGCTGGGCGCGTACGCATTTCGGTGATCGCGCCGGCATGCTCGTCGAAACCGTCATGTTGCGACGTAAGGCGGAGACGAAGATCGCCGGTGGCACCGAGTGGGTTCTCACCGACGACGCCCTGCAGCAGTCCACGCCGACGCGCGTCGCGGCACACCGTGCCCGGCGGTTGCGCGGCCGCACCGTGCACGACGTGACGTGTTCGATCGGCGCCGAACTCACCGAACTCGTCGGGGTCGCCGAGACCGTGATCGGCAGCGACCTCGACGACGTGCGTCTGGCGATGGCCGCGCACAACGTCCCCGGGGCGTATCTGGTACGCGCCGACGCCCTGCGTCCGGTCACCAAAGGCACCACCGTCGTCGCCGATCCCGCACGCCGGTCGGGCGGTCGGCGCACCCACGATCCGGCGGCGCTGCAACCACCGCTACCCGATCTCCTCGACGCCTACGCGGGCCGCGATCTCGCCGTGAAGTGCGCGCCGGGACTGGATTTCGACTCACTCGGCTGGGCCGGCGAGGTCGAAGTCGTCTCGCTCGACGGCGGAGTCCGCGAGGCATGCCTGTACTCGCCGGGCCTGAGCGCACCGGGCGTGCGGCGCCGTGCTGCTGTACTGCGTTCCGACGGAACCGGTTTCGAGATCACCGACGACGCGGACGACGACATCCCCGAGCGCGAGCCGGGGGAGTGGATCGTCGACCCGGACGGTGCCGTCGTGCGTGCCGGTCTCGTGCGCCACTACGCCGCCGCGCACGGACTGTGGCAACTCGACCCGCGGATCGCCTATCTCACCGGCGACCGTCTGCCCGACGGCGTGCGGGGCTTCCGGATCGTCGAACGTCTCAAGTACAGCGAGAAGACGCTCCGTCAGGCACTCGCCCGCCACGACTGCGGTGCGGTCGAGATCCTCGTGCGCGGTGTCGACGTCGACCCGGCGGTCCTGCGTCCGCGGCTGAAGCTACGCGGGTCGGCCTCGCTCAGCGTGGTCCTCACCCGCATCGGCCGGACGCCCGAAGCGTTCGTCTGCACCCCCTCACGCTGAACGGCCGGCACACCCTCACACCGACTGCGGGGCGCGCAGCACCACCACGTCGCCGTCGACGGTCGTGATCACGAACTCCCCGTCCGGGCCGATGCCGGTGCCGACCGGCAGTCCGGTGGTGGGCTCGAGGGGTTCCTTCTCGGTGGTCGCGCCGTCCGCGAGATCGAGCACCGCGGCAGCGAGACCCCGGTCGCCGTCGACCACCACGTAGGCCCGGCCGTCGGCGGTCACCGCCGGCGCACCGTAGGGCTTCACATCCGTCCGCTCCCACTCGAGGTCGGCACCGTCGCCGTTGTCGCGCAACGCCGTCAGCGGCGCGCTGCCGTCGGCCGACGCGAGGAGCAACAGCCCGTCCTCGGTGACGGCGGGACCGAGTGCCGTGGGACGACCGGTCTCGTGGCTCCACCGCGCCTCGCCGGTCTCGGTGTCGAGCGCCCACAGGGTGCCGTCCCCGTCATGGACGTAGACCGTGGAACCGTCCGCGGACAGCACCGGACTCGTCACCGCACCCCCGGGAAGATCGGGCGCCGACCACTCCTCGGTCACCGCGGCGTCGTCGCCGCCCGTGTAGCGCAGCGCCACGAGCGCGGACCGGTCGGCGCCCGGCCGCCACACGGTGACGAAGACGCGATCGGTGGCGGTGTCGACGGCCGGAGTGGTGGCCACCGGGCAGTCCTCCGAGCCGCCGAAGCATGCCGGCAGACCGTGATCGCTCGCGAGTCGCGGCAGATTCTGCCCGTCCGCGACGGTCGGCACCGGCACGAGATCGAACAAGGGCGCCTCGAGGTGGCCCGTCTGGGGATCGACGACATTCACCTGACCGAAGTGGGTGACCACCAGCAGACTTCCGTCGGACGTGAACTGCGCACTGCGCGGGCTGCCGCTCACAGGAAGGCGCCAGCGACGCTGACCGTGCTCGTTGAACGACAGCACCCCGCCGTCCTCCCCGACGTAGATGTTGGCGACCGCGTCGGAGACCGGTGTGATCGTCGTGACGGCCGGTGCGAGACGCGTGCACCAGCGCTTGCGACCGGAATCCATCTGGAAGGAGAACAGATTGCATCCGGCCGCCGTCGCGGCGGTCACCGAGACCTGACCGTTGGCGGCGATGCCGGCGGGCGAGCCGACCGCTCCACCCAGCGGGCGGGTCCAGCCGGCCGTGAGATCGTCGACACCGTCGGCGGTCGCGGTGTTGCTGTTGCGGGCATCGGAGTGACGGCCCGGCCAGCCACCGGTGGACAACACGTCGTCGGTGCCGCCACCGCCGCACGCGCTCAGCGCGAAGACCACAGTCAGCGCCGGGACCGCGGTCCGCAGGACACCCCGCATCACTCAACTCCTCCACAGGCGAACGATTCGACGTGTCAGCGTATCGGGCCGGGGGTCGTGTGCCGCGAACGAGGCGGACCGTAGGCTGCCCCTATGACGAGCATGTGGGGTGCACCTCTGACGGCGAGGTGGCGCGGGTCCCGTCGCAGGGATCCCGAACAGGCACGATTCCTGACGCTGTCTTCTCTGAAGTGGGTGCTGGACAACAAGGCGTACACGCCCTGGTACCTGGTCCGGTACTACCGCCTGGCGAAGTTCCGACTGGCCAATCCACACGTGGTGCTGCGCGGCATGGTGTTCCTGGGCAAGAACGTCGAGATCCACGCGACGCCGGAACTCTCGCGTCTCGAGATCGGCAGATGGGTCCACATCGGGGACGGCAACGCGATCCGTTGCCACGAGGGCTCGCTCCGGATCGGCGACAAGGTCGTCTTCGGCAAGGACAACGTGGTGAACACCTATCTCGACATCGAGATCGGCGCGTCGACGCTGGTCGCGGACTGGTGCTACATCTGCGACTTCGACCATCGCACCGAGGACATCACCTATCCGATCAAGGACCAGGGCATCGTGAAGAGCCCCGTCCGGATCGGCCCGGACACCTGGATCGCCGCGAAGGTCACCGTGCTCCGGGGTACCCGCGTCGGCCGTGGTTCGGTGCTCGGAGCGCACGCGGTCGTCAAGGGCGACATCCCCGATTTCGCTATCGCGGTGGGTTCGCCCGCCAAGGTGGTCAAGAACCGTAAGGTGGCATGGGAGAGCGCCGCCGCCGAACGTGCTGCCAGGGAAGCGGCGCTCGCCGACATCGCACGGAAGAAGTCGGGAGACACGCCCGCGGACGTGCACCGGTAGCGACGCGGGCCGGACCACAGGTGGGGGACAGCCATGAAGTACTCGGAGTATCGCAGTCGCGACGCGATCGGCCTCGCCGAACTCGTCGCAACGGGCCAGGTGTCGGCGAGTGAGCTGCTCGAGACCGCGATCGCGCGGCTCGACACTGTCGAACCGACACTGAACACCGTCGTCCGCAGGCTCGACGACCGGGCCCGCGCCCGCGCCCGCGAACCACTCGCCGGCCCGTTCGCGGGGGTGCCGTTCCTGCTCAAGGATCTGGGGCAGGATCTGGCCGGTGAGCCGACCTCGAGTGGTTCCCGCGTTCTCGCGAACCTGCCGGTGGACGAGAACTCGGTGATCGTGGACCGGTGGCTCGGTGCGGGGCTGGTCCCGTTCGGGAAGACGAACACTCCCGAGTTCGGGGCGAAGGGCATCACCGAGCCCGAGGCCTTCGGTGCCGGCCGCAATCCGTGGAATCCGGCGGTGACGCCGGGCGGGTCGTCGGGCGGATCCGCCGCCGCGGTCGCGGCGGGCGTCGTTCCGGTCGCCGGAGCGAGCGACGGCGGCGGCTCGATCCGGATTCCCGCCGCGTGTTGCGGTCTCCTGGGACTCAAACCCGGACGTGGGCTCGTGCCCACCGGTCCGCGCGGCGGGGAACCTCTGCACGGGGCCGCCGTCAACGGGGTGATCTGCCGGACGGTTCGCGATGCCGCGGCCTTCCTCGACGTCATGGCCGGGTCGTATGCGGGTGGCCCCTATCTCGCCGCGCGGGCGCAGTCGTACGCGGAGGCCGCGCGCTCGGTCCCGAAGCGGCTGCGGATCGGATACGAGACCGCGTCACCGATCGGGACGCCGGTCGACCCGGAGGCGGTGGCCGCGGTGGACGGTGCCGTCGCGGTGCTCGAGGAACTCGGTCATCACGTCGAACCCGCCTCGACGGGTATCGACGAACGACGTCTGGCGGAGGACTTCCTCACGATGTGGTTCGCCACGGCCGCCGCGGAGGTCGCCGACGCTCGTCGCCGGACCGGGGCACGGGCGGAGGACTTCGAATTCGACACCCGCATCATGGCCGCCATGGGGGCCGCGACGTCGGCATCGGACTACATTGCGGCCCATACCCGTTGGGCCGAGTATGCGAGCGGTCTCGCGCAGTTCCACGAGCGCTACGATCTGCTGCTCACGCCGACTCTGGCTTTCCCACCGTCGCGCATCGGCGAACTCGACACGCCGCGCTGGATGCGGCGCGCCGGCGAGGCCCTCCTGAGGACCCGGACGGCGTGGCTCGCGGGGCGTGCCGGTTTCGTCGACCGGATGGTGGACGACAACCTGGGCCGTACCCCGTACACGCAGCTGGCCAATATCACCGGGCGACCGGCGATGTCGGTCCCGCTGCACTGGACGGCCTCCGGTCTGCCGCTGGGGGTGCAGTTCGTCGCGCCGCTCGGCGGGGAAGGTGTGCTCCTCGCGCTCGCCGGCGAACTCGAACAGGCCCGGCCGTGGTTCGAGTGGCAGCCGCCGCTCGCTCCGGCCGAGTTGTCCGCCGCCTCCTGAGCCGGAAGTCGACTCAGAACGCCAAGGACTTCCGGTACACGACCGTCTCGCACGGAACTGCAAGGGCAGGAACGAGTTCCGGATGTCGAGTATCGAGCGGTGCCGGTTCGTCCGGCACGTACCCGAGCCGGGTGTAGAGCCGGTCGAGGAACACCTTCGACTCGTGCGAGGTCCCGCGCGGCCGGATCACCTCGAGTTGCACCGTCTCGAAACCCCGCTCCGCGCACTCTGCCTCGACGGCATCGATCAGGAGACGGCCGACGCCCGTTCCGCGGACCTCCGGGTCGGACGCGAACATCCCGAACTCGGCCGTCGTCCCGTCCACCGGGGTCACGCGGATGCATCCGACCACCCGGCCGTGCGACCGGGCGATCCGGATACTGCCTTCCCGTGCGTACCGGGTGATCTCGTCCGTGTCGGTCCGCGTGGTGCCCGGCACCCACATGCCGTCCTCGGCCACCGCGTAGACGGCATTGAGCAGGCCGGTGACGGCGACGACGTCGGATCGGTGCGGTTCGAGGCGTTCGATCCCGGCGGTGTGCTGCCCGTTCATCCGCGATCCGGGAGTGGGCGTTGCGGGATCGTGGGACGTGCCAGCGGGTGACGTACCCGCCGTTTCGCCGACGAGTAGACCTGTACGGTCTCCTCGGCGACGCGGCGCCAGTCGAAGTCGTCGGTCAGCCGCGCCCGGGCGGCCCGCGCACGCACCTGTGCGTCCTCGGGGTCGTCGAGGGTCTCCCGCACGGCCGAGACGAGGCCCGCCACGTCGCCGGGCCGGAACGACAGTCCGGTCACGCCGTCGACCACCGCTTCGCCCAGGCCACCGGCGGTGGACGCGATCAGCGGGGTGCCCGCGGCCGCCGCCTCGAGGGCGATGATGCCGAACGGTTCGTAGCGGCTCGGCAGCACGATCGCGTCGGCGCCGTGCAGCCAGCCGAGCAGTTCGGTGTGGTCGAGGTTGCCGAGGAAACTCACCGAGCGTGCGACGCGGTGCACCCGTGCCTGTTCACGGAGCCATTCGAACTGGGTGCCTTCGCCGGCGATCACGAGGGTCGTGCCGGGATGCGATCGGCGGATGCGGGGGAGGGCGGCGATCGCGTCCTGCACACCCTTCTCGTATTCGAGGCGGCCGACGTACAGCAGCCGGGCCGGCCCGGGACGCGGTTCGCGGTCCCGGTACGACCAGGTGGTGATGTCGATGCCGTTGCGGATCACCGAGATCTCCGGCAGGTCCGGGCCGTACAGCTCCGTCACCTCGTCGTGCATCGACACCGAACACGTGATGAGCCGGTCGGATTCGTTGGCGAGCCACCATTCGACGGAATGCACCTGCCGATTGATCCGGCCGGACAGCCAGCCGCTGTGGCGACCCGCCTCCGTCGCATGCAGGGTCGACACGAGCGGCACATCGAAGAACTCGGCCAGCGCGATCGCGGGGTGGGCGACGAGCCAGTCATGGGCGTGGACGACATCGGGATACCAGCCTTCGCCGATACCGCCGCGGCTCAGTCCGATCCCGGCGCGGACCATCGCGTGGCCCATCGCGAGGGTCCAGGCGATCATGTCCTCGCCGAAGTCGAAGTGGGGTGCGTCCTCCGCGACGGCCACCACGAGCACGCCGTCGGCGATATGACCGACCGTGGGATGGGTCGACGCATCGGTGCCGGTCGGACGACGCGACAGCACCACCACTTCGTGGCCGGCCGCGGCGAGTTCGGTGGCGAGATGGTGGACGTGTCTGCCCAGGCCGCCGACGACGACGGGTGGGTACTCCCATGACACGAGCAGGATCTTCATCGCGGGCCTCCGTGGCGTCCGGGCAGTCGCCGGGCGTCGAGTCCCGGGAAGAGATTGTCGGCGCGGCTCCATCCGTCGGCCAGACGTCGCGCCGTCTCGGTGCGTCCGGAGCCGACGGCCTCGGCGATCTCACGCAGTGCGTGGGCGTGCTTGTGCGCGCGGTCGCGGGCGTAGGCGGCGGCGGTGTCCTTGCTGACCATGAACGCCCAGTCGCTGGACACCGTGAGCAGCGCTTCGCGCAGCATCTGGTCGTGCACGCGGTTGCGGAGCGCGACCGGCGAGACGTTCTGTTCGCGGGCCTTGTCGATGCTGTCGAGGGTCGTGCGCACCACCTCGTCGTTCAGTCGCACGAGGTCGGCGACCTGATCGCCGGCCCAGACCCGCCAGTCCTTGCCCGAGCCCCACGACGAATCCTCGAGATCGACGCAGGCGCCGACGTAGCCGCGGTCGCGGGCATCGGCGAGGGTTCCCACCTCGATACCGGCCTCGGGAAGAGCGCGCAACAGCCGCTCGAGGAAGATCGGGCCCTCGAACCACCAGTGCCCGAACAGTTCGGTGTCGAATGCCGCGACGACGAGCGCGTCCCGGCCGATGCGGTCGGACTCGCTGCGCAGCCGCTTCCGGACGGTCTCGACGAAGTCGGCGACGTCCCGGTCGACGGCCTGCGAGGCGAGTTCGGGGTCGTAGGGAGCCTTCTCGTGCGAGGGCACCGTGCGGCCCGTGACCCGGGAGGGCTTGAGTCCGGTGTCGTGGCAGTAGGTGTGGAAGTCGCGGTAGGCGGAGTGGCCCGGGTAGCCGGATTTCGGCGACCACACCCGGTACGAGACCTGCAGGTCGCGGCCGAAGCACACCACGTCCGAGTCGCGGACCGTGCGACCGAGCGAGGTGTCGCCGCGCAGTGCGGGGCCGTCGACCATGAAGTGCTCGACACCCGCTGCGGCGTAACCCTTCTCCATGCCCGGCGTGTAACCGCATTCCGGACCCCAGATGCCGCGCGGCCGATGGTTCCAGCGGGCGTGGGCGTCGGCGAGGCCCTCCGACAGGGAGAAGGCGCGCAGTCGCGGGTCGAGGAGGGGCTGGAAGGGATGGGCCAGAGGTCCGCCGAGGAGTTCGATCGCGTCGGCGTCGATCAGCTGCCGGACGACGGGGGAACCTCCGTGGCGCCAATGGGTTTCGAAATCCTCGAGTGCGGTCGAGGCGGCACGGTGCTCGCGGGCGCCGAGCGCGCGGTAGGACTCCTCCCGCATCCCGGCGGCCTCGTGCGCGCGGAGTTGCCAGTTGCCGAGCCAGTGGTGCATCCCGGCGAGGCAGTGCGGATCGTCGAGTTGCGCGGCGAGCACCGGGGTGACCCCGAGCGTGAGCATCCGGGTCCGGCCTTCGGCGGCGAGCCGTCTGAGGACGTCGGTGACGGGCAGATAGGTCGCGGCCCACGACTGGTAGAGCCATTCCTCGCCGACGGGCCACCGGCCGTGATGGGCGAGCCACGGGAGGTGGGAATGGAGGACGAGCGCGAACATACCCGGCTCGCGAGGTGATGCGGCACTCACGGCGCAGTGTCCTTCGCTGCAGGGTCCTTCACGGCGATGGCGACGAGATCGAGGCTCGCGTCGATGTTCTCGGGAACGATGGCGAAGTCGTCGACGGAGACCATGGCGACATCGGCGGTGAGGTCGTCCGGCCACGGCTCGCCGGCGAGCGCCCGCTCGATCTGAGCGTCGATGAACGATCCGCCGTGCTTGGCGTCGAGAGCGCGCAGGGCGGGTCCGTGGTGCACGCCCGTCATGAGTTCGACGCGGAAGCCGGCGTCCTCGAGCAGTTGCGTCAGTTCGGCGGCGTTCAGCTCACGGGTGTGGAAGGGATTGAGCGGGGTGTCGCGGCCGGGGGAGAAGGTGATGCGGTTGGGCGTGCTGATCAGCAGCTCACCGCCGGGAGTGAGAATGCGGTGACATTCGCGTAGGAACTGTGTCTGATCCCACAGATGCTCGATCACCTGGAAGTTCACGACCGTATCGACCGATTCGTCCTCGAGGGGAAGTTCGGCGAGATTGCCGTGCCGCATGTCCACGCGGGGGTAGCGCGCGCGGATGTGGGCGACGGCGCTCTCGTCGTAGTCGAGACCGATCACCCGGGCGGCGACGTCGGCGATCATGGCGGCCCCGTAGCCTTCGCCGGCGCCGGCCTCGAGCACGGTCCGGTTCGCGCACCGGGGAAGAAAATGCTGGTAGACGACCTCGTGACGTCGGAACCAGTAGTTCTCCTGGGCGATGCCCGGGACCGTCCGTTCGCCGGTGAGGGGAAGGGTGTGCGCATCGTCGGCGCGGGCGGGGGTGTCGCTCACCGCCACGACATTAGCCCCCTTCCCGGAGGGGAGGTCTCCGGTGTTCCGGATCACAGCTTCGGTCGTCCTTCCGTGCGGTTATGGTGAATCGGGAATTCCGTCAAGTTACCGGCTGGTAACTTAGCGGCTGATAATCTATCGCACACGCCGTGCGAAAGACACGAGTGCTCGGTTCAGGCAGCGCCTTGCCGACCAAAGGCAGCTACACACAGGAGGTCGACGCAGACCCATGACGAACATCGTCGTTTTGATCAAGCAGGTCCCCGACACGTGGTCCGAGCGCAAGCTCAGCGACGGCGACTACACGCTCGACCGTGAGGCCGCCGACGCCGTGCTCGACGAGATCAACGAGCGCGCCGTCGAGGAAGCTCTGCTCATCAAGGAGCGCGACGGCGGCGAGGTCACCGTTCTGACCGCCGGTCCCGACCGCGCGACCGACGCCATCCGTAAGGCGCTGTCCATGGGCGCCGACAAGGCGATCCACCTCAACGACCCGGCCCTGCACGGCTCGGACTCCATCCAGACCGCGTACGCGCTCGCCGCGGCGCTCGGTCAGATCGAAGGTGTCGAGCTCGTCATCGCCGGCAACGAGGCCACCGACGGCCGTGTGGGTGCCGTTCCCGCGATCATCGCCGAGTACCTCGGCCTGCCGCACCTGACGCACCTGCGCAAGCTCACCATCGCGGACGGCAAGGCCTCCGGCGAGCGTGAGACCGACGAGGGTGTCTTCGGCATCGAAGCTCCGCTCCCCGCCATCATCTCGGTCACCGAGAAGATCAACGAGCCTCGCTTCCCCTCCTTCAAGGGCATCATGGCCGCCAAGAAGAAGGAAGTTCAGACCCTCACCCTCGCCGACATCGGCCTCGATCCCGAGATCTTCGGCGTCGCCAATGCGGCCTCGACCGTCACCGGTGTGACCCCGAAGCCGCCGCGCACCGCAGGTGAGCGCGTCGCCGACGAGGGCGACGGCGGCACCAAGATCGCCCAGTACCTGGTCGGCCAGAAGATCATCTGATCGCGCCCCCGCGACAACATCTGACATATCTAGGAGAGAAGTAGTAATGGCAGAAGTACTCGTGCTCGTCGAGCATGCCGAGGGCGCGCTCAAGAAGGTCAGCACCGAATTGATCACCGCCGCGCGTGCGCTCGGCGAACCCGCCGCCGTCGTCGCCGGTGCTCCCGGCACCGCCGACGCGCTGCAGGACGCCCTCGCCGCCGCCGGTGCGGTCAAGGTCTACGCCGCCGAGTCCGACGACGTCGACAAGTACCTGGTCACCCCCAAGGTCGACATCCTGGCGTCGCTCGTCGAGTCCACCAGCCCCGCCGCCGTCATCACCGCCGCGTCCGTCGAGGGCAAGGAGGTGTCGGGCCGTCTCGCCGCCCGCATCGGTTCCGGTCTGCTCGTCGACGTCGTCGACGTCAAGGCCGACGGCTCGGCCGTGCACTCGATCTTCGGTGGTGCGTACACCGTCGATGCCAAGACCAACGGTGAGGTCCCCGTTATCTCCGTCCGTCCGGGTGCCGTCGAGGCCAAGCCCGAAGCCGCTGCCGCCGAGCGCGTGGCCGTCGAGGTTCCGGCTCAGGAAGAGAACGCCGTGAAGATCGTCTCGCGCGATCCGATCGTCGGCGGCGACCGTCCGGAGCTCACCGAGGCGTCGATCGTCGTCTCCGGCGGCCGCGGTGTCGGTTCGGCCGACAAGTTCTCCGTCGTCGAAGAACTCGCCGACTCGCTCGGTGCCGCCGTCGGTGCGTCCCGCGCCGCTGTCGACTCCGGCTACTACCCGGGCCAGTTCCAGGTCGGTCAGACCGGCAAGACGGTCTCGCCGCAGCTGTACGTCGCACTCGGCATCTCCGGTGCGATCCAGCACCGCGCCGGCATGCAGACCTCGAAGACCATCGTCGCCGTCAACAAGGACGAAGAGGCCCCGATTTTCGAGATCGCGGACTACGGCGTCGTCGGCGACCTGTTCAACGTCGCTCCGCAGCTGACCGACGAGGTCAAGAAGCACAAGGGCTGATCTGCTCGGGCAGACCGATCCCTGGGTGGCCCCGTTCCTTTCGAGGAGCGGGGCCACATCTGTTCGGCGGAGTGTTCATCGGCGATGCATCACCGCGACATCCCGGCGCCGCCGGCACGCCTCCCGCACTCGTTACACCTTCGGCATGACCACATCGTCGGTGCTGTACCGCCCGAGTCATTTCACCGCCCCGATCCTGTCCGGCCCCCGTTATTCTCTCGTCGTCTCGACCGAACCGTCCGTTCGCACGGTTGCGCAACGTCTGCGCCATCGGGTCTTCGCGAACGAACCGGGCTTCCGGCTCCCTCATTCCGGGACCGGTCTCGACACGGACCGTTTCGACGAGTTCTGCGACCACATACTCGTGCACGACCGGGTCACCGACGATGTCGTCGGCTGCTACCGGATGCTGCTGCCCGAGGCCGCGCGCGAGGCGGGTGGGTACTACACCGCCACCGAATTCGATCTCACCGCCCTCGACCCCCACGGACGCGGCCTCGTCGAAATGGGTCGGGCCTGCGTCGATCCGGCCCACCGCTCCGGGTCCGTGCTCACCCTCATGTGGGCCGGGATCCTGCTCTATCTCGAGATGACCGGACACCACGAGGTCGTCGGATGCGTGTCGGTGCCCCTGCGCACGACGCCCGACGAACCCGAGGCGTCGAACGTGCGGGGTGTGCGCGACCTTCTGCTCGACCGACACGCGATCGAGCCCGCATCACGGGTACGCCCGTTGAACCCCGTCGTGGTCGACGGCCATCCTCTCGACGAGATCGCGCCGCCACCGCGCCCCGTGGTGCCGCCGCTGCTGCGCGGATATCTCCGGCTCGGTGCCCGGATCTGTGGTGAACCGGCCCACGACCCGGACTTCGGCGTCGCCGACTTCGTCGCGATACTCGCCGTGGACCGGGCGAACGCACGGTATCTCGCCCGCTTGCGGGCCGTCGCGGAGCGCAACGAGGGTGGTACGCGATGACGCGGTTGCACGGGTGGATGCCGTCGAGCCCGTGCGGCGTGCGGTGTCTGCCGGACGACGCGGACCGTGTGGGTCTGCCGACGGTGGGGCTGCGCATCGCGCTCGTGGCGCTCGTGCTGACGGTGGTACCACTCCTGTCGGCCGGACGGATGATTCCTGCGACGCGCCGGGAACACACGTTGCGTCGCAGCGCGCGCGTGTTGCTGTGGTGCGTGGGCATTCACCCGACGGTCGACGACAGACGTGACCGGCGGGCGCACGCAGGGGGCGTGCTCGTCGTTGCACCGCACGTCTCGTGGACCGACGTGCTGGTCCTCACCGCGGTCGCTCCCGCTGTCTTCGTGGCACGGGCGGACCTGCTCGACTGGGGTGTGCTGGGCACACTCGCACGCCGGATGCGTGTCATCGCCATCGACCGGGAACGGCTGCGTCTGCTGCCCGACGTGATCGATCGGATACGTACCCGCCTGCTCGCAGGCGAACGTGTCGCGGTCTTCCCCGAGGGCACGACATGGTGCGGTCGGGCCTACGGCGGTTTCCGTCCCGCACTGCTCCAGGCGGCGGTGGACGTACAGTGCCTTGTCCAGCCGGTCGGACTGCGTTACCGCCAGCGCACGGGCGAGTCCACCGCGGTGCCCGCCTTCGTCGGTGACGAGACGATCGGGTCGTCGCTCCGGCGGATGATCCGGAACCGTGGTGTCGTCGCCGAAGTCGTCCTGGCGCCGCTCGAACGGCCGGGACAGGACCGGCGTGATCTCGCGGCCCGATGCGACCGCGCGGTCCGCGCCGATCGTGTGGCCGATGCCATATCCTCCGTGCCGGTCGACCGCTCACCGGTTGCCCGTGCGGCGCACCGGGCGGACGCCGCCCGCCCGCGGACCCCCTGAGCGCGGCGGGCACCCGTGCCCACCCGCTATCCTGGATCGGTCATGACCTCGCCCGCCTCCGGTCCCTCCGGTACCTCCACGACCGTCTACCTCGATCACGCCGCGACGACGCCGATGCTTCCTGCGGCCGTCGAGGCGATGACGTCGGTCCTCACCACCGTCGGAAACGCGTCGTCCCTGCACGGTTCGGGGCGCGCAGCGCGCCGCCGCATCGAAGAGTCGCGAGAGTCGATCGCAGCCGCCCTCGGCGCCCGGCCCTCCGAGGTGATCTTCGTCTCCGGTGGTACCGAGGGCGACAACCTGGCGATCAAGGGCATCTACTGGGGCCGCCGCGCCCAGGATTCCCGTCGTCGCAGGATCCTGGCGAGCGCGGTCGAGCACCATGCTGTGCTCGACGCCGTCGAATGGCTCGTCGAGCACGAGGACGCAGTGGTGACGTGGCTTCCGGTCGACCGGTCCGGGCGCGTCGATCCCGGCACGCTCCGCGACGAACTCTCGCGCTACGCCGACGAGGTCGCCCTCGTGTCCGTGATGTGGGCGAACAACGAGGTCGGCACCGTCATGCCGATCGTCGAACTCGCCGCCGTCGCCGCCGAGTTCGACGTCCCGATGCACAGCGACGCCGTGCAGGCGGTCGCTCATCTCCCCGTCGACTTCACCGCGAGCGGCCTGTCGGCGCTGACCCTGGCCGCCCACAAGTTCGGGGGGCCGCAAGGGGTGGGCGCGTTGCTGCTCGGCAGGCAGGTGCCGTGCGTGCCGCTCGCCCACGGCGGCGGTCACGAACGCGACGTGCGTTCGGGTACACAGGACACCGCGTCCGTCGTGGCGATGGCTACGGCGCTGCGCGAGGTCACCTCGGATCTGCCCGGACGTAACGCCGAACTGGCACGCCTGCGCGATCTTCTCGTCGCAGGTGTCGAGTCGGTGATTCCCGACGCGATCCTCAACGGCCCCCGCGGGGCGGGACGACTGCCCAACAACGCACACTTCACATTCCCCGGGTGCGAAGGGGATTCGCTGCTGATGCTGCTCGACGCAGCCGGTATCGAATGCTCGACCGGCTCGGCGTGCACGGCCGGGGTCGCGCGTGCGAGCCACGTGCTCGTCGCGATGGGATCGGACCCCGTCACGGCGCGTGGATCGCTCCGATTCTCGTTGGGACACACGACGACCCGTGGCGACATCGAGAAGCTGATCGAAACTCTCCCTTCCGTGGTGGACAGGGCTCGCGCCGCCGGACTGGCGAGCGCCGGTGGACGAGGAGGTGACCGGAGATGAGGATTCTTGCGGCAATGAGCGGCGGTGTGGACTCGGCGGTCGCCGCCGCCCGCATGGTCGAGGCCGGACACGACGTCGTCGGAGTACACCTCGCGTTGTCGAGCGCGCCGGGCACTCTGCGCACCGGCTCGCGGGGATGCTGTTCGAAGGAGGACGCCGGCGACGCCCGTCGCGCCGCCGACGTGCTCGGAATCCCGTTCTACGTGTGGGATTTCGCAGACCGCTTCAAGGAGGACGTGATCGACGACTTCGTCGCGTCCTACGCGGCCGGTGAGACCCCGAATCCGTGTCTGCGCTGCAACGAGAAGATCAAGTTCTCGGCGCTGGCCGACCGCGCCGTGGCCCTCGGCTTCGACGCCGTCGCCACCGGTCACTACGCGCAGTTGGACGGCGGGGTGCTGCGCCGCGCCGTCGACGCCGACAAGGACCAGTCGTACGTGCTGGCCGTGCTCACCGCGCAGCAGTTGTCGCGCGCGGTGTTTCCTGTCGGCGACACCCCCAAGAGCCGGATCCGCGAGGAGGCGGCCGAACGCGGACTCGCGGTGGCGAACAAGCCCGACAGCCACGACATCTGTTTCATCCCCTCGGGCGACACGCGAGCCTTCCTCGGTGCCCGGATCGGCGTGCGCCCGGGCGCCGTCGTGGACGACCGTTCCGGTGAGGTGCTCGCGCAGCACGACGGCGTACACGGCTTCACCGTGGGCCAGCGCAAGGGGCTCGGCATCGCCGGACCCGGACCCGACGGACGTCCCCGCTACGTCACGGCGATCGAGCCGGGGAGCGGCACCGTGCGGGTCGGCAGCGCCGAACAGCTGAAGGTCGGGTCGATCCGGGCCGAGCGCGCCGTGTGGACCTCGGGCACGGCTCCCGTCGGCCCGATCGAGTGCGTCGTTCAGGTCCGCGCACATGGTGGACTGGCCCCGGCCGTCGCCGAAGCGGCGGGCACGGGTATCGAGATCACGCTGCGCGAACCGCTCACCGGTGTCGCCGCCGGTCAGGCCGCCGTGCTGTACCGCCCCGATGCAGCGGGCGACATCGTTCTCGGCAGCGGCACCATTACGGCAGGGGAGCGGTGACGGCACCTGCCCCCGGCCGCGAGGTGTGGTCCGGTGCCGCGACAGGCATCGGTTCGTGGCCCGGAACGGACCCGCGCGAGGCCGCTGCGGTCGTCGTCGGCGAACTCGCCGATCTGCCGCATCTCGTCGAGTTACCGGCGCGTGGGCTCGGTGCCGATATCATCGGGCGCGTCAGTGCTCTGCTCGTCGACATGTATCTCGACACCTCGACCACCGGATATCGCCTGGTGTCGCGGCGCGGCACCGTGGCCGCCCGGGCGCGCGATCTGCTCGCGCAGGATCTCGACGCGCTCGAGGAGGCCTGGGAACGCGCCGGCTCGGACGTCACCCGCCCGGTGAAGGTGCAGTCCGCCGGACCGCTCACCCTCGCCGCCCACGTCGAACTCGCCACCGGGCGACGGGTGCTCACCGACCGCGGCGCCGTCCGCGAGCTGGCCGAATCGCTCGCGGAAGGGCTGGCCCGGCACGCGGCCGAGATCACCCGCCGGATCGGTGTGCCGGTCGTCGCGCAACTCGACGAACCGTCGCTTCCCGACGTGCTCGCCGGAACGCTGAAGGGCCGGACCATTCTCGAGACCGTGCCCGCGGTCCCGGATCCGGAAGCGCTGGACGTGCTCGACACGACGATCCGGGGCACCGGACTGTCCGTCGCGGTGCACTGCTGCGCGGACACCTTCCCGGCCGATTTCCTGCGGCGCAGCGCTGCCGAGGCGGTCGCTTTCGACGTCGGTCGTGTGCGACGCTCCGACCTCGACGGACTCGGGGAACTCTTCGACTCCGGCACGGTCCCGATCCTGGGGCTCGTGCCTGCCACCGCTCCGGCGTCGACGGGCTGGCGCGAGTACGCGGCACCGGCCGTCGACCTGATCGACCGGCTCGGTTTCCCCCGGAAGGTGCTGCACTCGGTGGCGGTGAGTCCGGTCTGCGGGCTGGCCTCGGCGTCCACGGACGGGGCGCGGGCTGCCCTGCGTTCCGTGCGCGACGTCGCCTCGGCGTTCGCCGAGGAAGCCGACACACTCTGAGCGTTCCTGTCGGCTCCCTCGACTAGGCTTGCAGGCTGTGAGTGAACCGACGGACGCACCCATCACCGCTCCTCCGGAGGCGCGTGAGCGCTGGCAGGATCTCGCCGAACAGGTGCGCGAGCATCAGTTCCGCTACTACGTGCGCGACGCCCCCGTCATCTCCGACGGAGAGTTCGATGCGCTCCTCGGCGAACTGCAGGCGCTCGAGGAGCAGTACACCGAACTCCGCACGCCGGATTCGCCCACTCAGCTGGTCGGTGGCGGATTCGCCACCGAGTTCGGCGCCGTCGAACATCTCGAACGCATGCTCAGCCTCGACAACGTCTTCACAGAGGACGAATTGCGTGCGTGGCTTTCGCGCGCCGAGGCCGAGACCGGCACACACCCCGACTATCTGTGCGAGGTGAAGATCGATGGTGTCGCGCTGAGTCTGATCTACGAGAACGGCAAACTCGTCCGCGCCGCCACCCGCGGCGACGGCCGCACCGGCGAGGACGTCACCCTCAACGCCCGCACCATCGACGACGTTCCCGAAAAACTCACCGGCAGTGACGAATACCCGATTCCCTCGTTGCTCGAGGTTCGCGGGGAGGTGTTCTTCCGGCTCGAGGACTTCCAGACCCTCAACGCGGGCCTGGTTGCCGAGGGCAAACCGCCCTTCGCCAATCCGCGCAACTCGGCCGCCGGGTCCCTGCGGCAGAAGAATCCTGCCGTCACCGCGCGGCGGCACCTGCGTATGTACTGCCACGGCTACGGCCGAATGGAAGGCTTCGAACCCCGTTCGCAGTCCGACGCCTACGCGGCCTTCGCCGCCTGGGGGCTGCCGGTCTCCCCGCACACCGCGCGCGTGCAGGGTGCCGAGGCGGTCGTCGAGCGGATGCGTTACTGGGGTGAGCACCGGCACGACGTCGAGCACGAGATCGACGGTCTCGTGGTCAAGATCGACGACATGGGACTGCACCGCCGCCTCGGCGCCACGTCCCGGGCTCCTCGTTGGGCGATCGCCTACAAGTATCCGCCGGAGGAGGTCACCACCAAGCTCCTCGACATCCGTGTCAGCGTCGGGCGCACCGGGCGCGTGACCCCGTTCGCCTACATGGAACCGGTCACCGTCGCCGGGTCCACGGTCTCGCTCGCGACGCTGCACAACGCGTCCGAGGTGGAGCGCAAGGGCGTGCTGATCGGCGACACCGTGGTCATCCGCAAGGCCGGTGACGTGATCCCCGAAGTGCTCGGCCCCGTCGTCGACCTGCGCGACGGCACCGAGTACCACTTCGAGATGCCCTCGCAGTGCCCCGAGTGCGGCACACCTCTGGCTCCCGCGAAGGAGGGCGACGTCGATCTGCGCTGCCCCAATTCACGGTCGTGCCCGGCGCAGTTGCGCGAACGAGTCTTCCACGTCGCGGGTAGGGGAGCGTTCGACATCGAAGCGCTCGGTTACGAGGCGGGCACGGCGCTTCTCGAGGGAAACGTCATCGCCGACGAGGGCGATCTGTTCTCACTCACGGCAGAAGACCTCGAACGCCTCCCGTTCTTCCGTACCACCAAGGGTGTGCTGTCGAAGAACGGCGAACGCCTACTGCAGAATCTCGACAAGGCGAAGGAGCAACCGCTCTGGCGCGTGCTGGTCGCCCTGTCGATCCGGCATGTCGGACCCACTGCAGCGCGCGCCCTGGCCACCGAGTTCGGCAGCCTCGACCGGATCCGGTCCGCGTCCGTCGAGGAGCTCGCGGCCGTCGAGGGCGTCGGACCGACGATCGCCGCCGCGGTGACCGACTGGTTCACCGTCGACTGGCACGTCGCGATCGTCGACAAATGGGCGGCAGCGGGCGTGCGGATGGCCGACGAGCGCGACGAATCCATTGTGAGGACGCTCGAAGGACTGTCGATCGTGGTCACGGGCACGCTCGCGGGATTCTCCCGCGACCAGGCCAAGGAGGCCGTCGTCGCGCGTGGCGGCAAGGCGGCCGGATCGGTCTCGAAGAAGACCGCCTTCGTCGTGATCGGCGACAATCCGGGGTCGAAGGCCGACAAGGCGGCCGATCTCGGGGTGCCTGTGCTCGACGAGGACGGTTTCCGGATTTTGCTCGACGAGGGGCCCGACGCTGCTCGCGCCCACCTGGAAGGGCGCGAAGGAGAGAACTGAGACCCGTCCCGCCGGCAGGTGTCCTGTCGACGGATTCTCAAGGAGCCGTAGCGGACTCGTGTTCCTCGGCGCTTCGCCTACCGAGGAACACCGCCGCGGCCAGGAGGAAACAGATCGCGCCGACGAACGTGCCGGCGTTGGCCAGGCTCGGGTCGAGAGTATTTCCGTCGTCGAGGATGAACGAACCGACCGCGGAGACCCCGAAAGCGATCGACCCGAGCATGTTCAGCCATCCGCTGATCCAGTCCTTCGAGCGCGGCGCCCAATGCGAGCCGGACCGCCAGAGGATCGTGCACGCGATGGCGCTCGACGCCAGGAAGCACAGGGAACCTTCGAGATTGGGGTTCCACACCAGGTGCATCTCACCCTTGACGGTGTGGGCGTGCAGTGCGGCTCCCGTGCTGACGTTGAACAGCAACGTACCGATGAACTGGGTGAGCGAGGCCAGCCAGTCGGCGCGGATCGCCGGGCTGCCCTTGTCGGAGACGGTCGCCGGCCCGCTCCGCATCAATTGGACGAATGCCGCACCCGTGAAGAACCAGGAACCCACGAAGAACGAAGTATTTGCACCTGCGGTGCCGAGACGCGTCGCAATTCCGGGTGCCGAACCCAATGCGAACAGGGCGGCCCCGATAGCGAATCCCCAGGACTGCATGCGCAATGTCGGGTGAATCAGCATTGGCGCAGTATAAGTCGGAGATTGGGAATTTGTGCGTTTTCGGAAGAAACTGTCCGATCGGATAGGTGCAGGTCAGAGTATATTTCATAAAAAGGGTGAATGGCCGGGGTGAATTAGCCCGGAAACTTGTCGGTTGGTAAGAAACCGTGTTCGATGCGCGTTAGCGTCCCAGCCATGACGGAGACCGGTAAGTCCACCCATCGCCTCCTTTTTCGTAATGTGCGAGTTTTCGACGGAATTTCCGGAGAACTCGTCACCGGCGACGTCCTGATCGACGGAGACCGCATCCTGGCCGTGTCCGCATCGCCGATCGGCGACGAACCCGGCCGCGAAACCGACGTGATCGACGGCGGCGGGCGGGTTCTCATGCCCGGCATGTCCGACGCGCACGTCCACCTCGTCGGCAACGCGAACTCCTATATCGACATGGTGATGGGCAGCGAAGCGCACATTGCGCTCAACGGCCTCGCGGAGGCCCGCAACATGCTGCTGCGCGGCTTCACCGCCGTCCGCGACATGGCCGGCGACACCGGCAGCATCAAGTCGGTGATAGACCGGGGGCTGTTCGACGGACCTCGGATCTACCCGTCCCAGGCCGCGATCTCGCAGACGTCCGGGCACGGCGACTTCGGCTTCGTCTACGAATGCCCCACGGCCCTCGGCGGCGACCAGGCGCGCGCCGAACAGATCGGCTTCATGCGGGTCGCCGACGGTGAGGACCGCGTCCTCGCAGCCGTGCGCGAGCAACTCAAGAAGGGCGCATCGCAGATCAAGCTGATGGTCGGCGGCGGGGCGGCGTCCATGTACGACCCGCTGTACACCGTCCAGTTCATCGACAAGGAACTGCGGGCCGCGGTCCAGGCGGCGTCCGACTACGGCACCTACGTGGCCACCCACGTCTACAACGTCACCGGGATCCGCCGCGCGGTCGCGGCCGGAGTGAAGTCGATCGAGCACGGCCACCTCGCGGACGAGGAGACCGTCGCGCTGCTGGCGGAGAAGGAGGTGTGGTTGTCGATGCAACCCTTCGCGCTCGGTGATCACCACTATCCCGATCCGGATCGTGCGGAGAAGGACAAGCAGATCTGCACCGGCACCGACCACGTCTACGAGTGGGCGCAGAAGCACGGCGTGAACACCGCATGGGGAACCGATCTGCTGCTCGAGCCGCAGATCGCGCCGCGCCAGAGCGAGATGGCCGCGCGGCTCGGCGACCACTACAGCAACCTCGACGCGCTGCGGATGCTCACCTCCGGCAACGCCGAACTGTTCCGGCTCGCCGGCGAGCGCGATCCGTACCGGCAGGCCCGATGGGGCGTGATCGACAAGGGTGCCTGGGCGGACGTGCTCCTCGTCGACGGAAACCCGCTCGAGGACCTGAGTCTGATCGCCGATCCGGCCAAGAACCTGTCGGTCATCGTGAAGAACGGCCACGTCGTCAAGAACAGCCTGTGATCGTGGACGCGTATCGGACACGACACCACGCCCCACTCGTTCGGCGCAAGGACGGTCGGTGACCCACTACGGACAGCACAGCGACGCAGGGGCATGGGACGAGTTGTCGGACGAACAACTCGAGGATCCCTTCGTCGCGGATGGAAACTACGGCGGAACATCGGCGGGCACAGCCGGACCGGACGATCTCGAGGCCTCTCCGTACGGAGCTCCGGCCGTGCAGCAGGCGGTTGCCCGCCAGACCCCGGGCACGCTCGTGTCTGCGCGCGGGATCGAACTCCACGGACCGTGGGGTCACGTCTTCGGCCCCCTCGACCTGGACCTCGACGCCGGGGGCGTGACGGTTCTGGCCGCACAGGCCGGTGCCGCACGGACCGCGCTGCTCATGGCCCTGTGCGGTCGCATGCGATTGACCCGGGGATCGTTGACGGTTCTCGGTGAGGACCGGCCGCAGAAGATCATCGCGCGGTCGGCGATCGCGTGCATGAACGAACTCGACGAGGTGCGCCCGTCGGTCACCGTGCGCGATCTCGTCACCGAGCAGAAGCGGTGGGATTCCCCGTGGTACAAGTTCGTTCCGCGGGTGCGCGAGGACGGCGTCGCCGAGATGTGCGAGGAGATCTTCGGCGACGTACCGCTGCCACCGCTCGAGGCGTTCGTCGACGATCTCCCCGAACTCCAGCAACTGCTGCTGCGGATCTCGGTGGCCGACACCCGACGCCCGCCACTGCTGGTGGTGGGTCGGATCGACCGGATCGCCGACAACGTCGAACGCGCCACCCTGCTCGACCGGCTCGTCGCTCTCGGGGAGAACCGGTCGGTGATCGTCGGCGACGTGAACCCCGTCGATCCCACCGTCGGGGTGCGGGCTGTGGTGGACATGCACGATCTGCTCGGACCCGGTGACATCGGCGTCCTGACGAAGAGGAAGTGACGAGTGCTCGCAGGCGTCTCTCTCGGTAGCGACTCGAAGCGATACTTCCGCGGCACGATGCCGCGCATCGCGATCGCGACGATCATTCTCATGCCGTTGCTGTACGGCGCCATGTACCTGTGGGCCTTCTGGAACCCGTTCGGTGCAGTGAACAAGATCCCGGCGGCGATCGTCAACAACGACACCGGTCGTTCGTCGACGGGGGAGCAGGTCGATGCCGGTGATCAGGTCGTCAAGTCCCTCATCGCGTCGGGTCAGCTCGATCTCGCGGAGGTGTCGGAGGATGACGCCGTCGCCGGTCTGGCCGACGGAAAGTACTACTACACCATCACGATTCCGGAGAATTTCACCGAAGCGGTCGAATCCCCCAACGGCGACAACCCCGAGAAGGCGAATCTGGTCTTCACCTTCAACGACGCGAACAACTATCTCGCGACGATCATCGGGCAGGACGCGTCCGAACAGGTGATCGGACAGGTGAACTCCGCGATCGGCGCCCAAGGTGTCGGGGCCGTGCTCACCGGTCTCGAGAGCGCCGGCTCGGGTCTGAAGCAGGCCGCCGACGGTGCCGGACAGCTCGCTGACGGTATCGACACGGCCAAGAGTGGTGCGGACCAGCTCGCCTCGGGATCGCAGGAGCTCGCGACGAACATGGTCACGGCGCGGGACGGGTCGGCGCAGCTCGCCGTCGGCGCGAACGAACTCGCCACCGCGATCGACGGTGTGACAGGTCCTTTGCTCAGCGCGCTCGACAGCGGTGCCCTCTCGGGTGTCGCGGGGCAGGCAGCCGAGCTGCGGGCTTCGCTCGACGCTCTCGAATCGCGCGTTCCGCAGACCGCACAGTCGACGGTGAACCAGGCCGTGCAGCAGGTGGTCGACATTCTGAACCGGAGCTCCGATCCGGTCGTGCAGCAGGCGATCACGGCGTTGACGCCGCTGACGGCGCAACAGGCGGCCTCCGATGCCGACGCCCTGCGCGCAGAGATCGTGCGCCTGCAGGCCGACGCCGAACAACTCGAATATCAACTCGGCAATCCGAACAGTCCGCTTCAGGGCGCCCTGGCGACGTTGTCGAGCGGGGGTCTGGCGGCGGAGGTGAACCAACTCCGCAGCGGTGTCGACGAGCTGAGCTCCGGCGCCGCCACGCTGAACTCCGGTCTCGTCCAACTCACCGACGGCAGTGTCCGGCTCGCCGACGGAGCGGGAGAACTGTCTTCGGGGATGGTCGAGCTGCAGTCGGGTTCGCAGGAACTCGCGCAGGCCTTGAGTCAGGGCGCCACCCAGGTGCCGAGCTGGACGGACGAACAGCGCACCTCCACTGCCGAGACGTTGTCGACTCCTGTTGCACTGCAACAGAACTACACGAACGAGGCACCCACCTTCGGTACCGGTTTCGCGCCGTTCTTCCTGTCGCTCGCCCTGTTCGTCGGAGGCATCATCACCTGGATGCTGCTCACTCCGCTGCAGTCGCGGCCCACCGTCGCGGGACTCGGCGCCTACCGCACGGTTCTCGCGTCGTACTGGCCGGCGCTGTTGGTGGGCATCCTGCAGGTGGGCGTGATGTACACGGTCGTCCATTTCGGTGTCGGACTGGACGTGAAGCACGTGGTGGGCACGATCCTGTTCCTGATGTTGATCTCCGCGACGTATCTGGCCATGATCCAGGCGTTCAACGCGATCTTCGGGGTCGCCGTCGGCCGTGTGGTGACATTGGCCTTCCTGATGCTGCAACTCGTCTCGGCCGGCGGTATCTACCCTGTGCCGACCACCGCGAAGCCGTTCCAGTACATCCATCCGTTCGACCCGATGACCTACACCGTCAACGGTCTGCGGCAGCTCACCGTCGCCGAGAACATCGATTCGCGATTGTGGATCGCAATCGCCGTTCTCGTCGGAATTCTGCTCGTATCGTTGACCCTGAGTGCCCTGTCGGTCCGGCGCAACCGCCGCTACACGATGGAGAGGCTGTACCCGCCGATCGAGGTGTGAGAACTGCCCCGTATGCCCCGACGCCCACCGGATCGGACGAGTGTTCGATGCGCGAATAATGGAGGAAGCCATGTCAGATCCCACCGCTCCGAGCGAGACACTCGCACCCGCCTACACGGGCCGGCTCGGTACCGACCCGATTCCTGCTCTGCGGCTTCCCAAGTCGGAGACCGATCCGGAGGCGACCTACCAGTTCATCCACGACGAGCTGATGCTCGACGGCAGCTCGCGGCTCAACCTGGCGACCTTCGTCACCACGTGGATGGATCCGCAGGCGGGCCGAATCATGGCCGAGACATTCGACAAGAACATGATCGACAAGGACGAGTACCCCGCCACAGCGGAGATCGAGACCCGCTGCGTCAACATGGTCGCGGCCCTGTTCCACGCCGAGGAGCTCGATCCGGCCGATCCGTCGTCGGCCACCGGCGTCTCGACGATCGGTTCGTCCGAGGCCGTCATGCTCGGTGGGCTCGCGCTCAAGTGGCGCTGGCGTGAGGCCCGCAAGGCCGCCGGCAAGGACGCGTCGAAGCCGAACCTGGTGCTCGGCAGCAACGTGCAGGTGGTGTGGGAGAAGTTCTGCCGCTACTTCGACGTCGAGCCGAAGTACCTGCCGATGGAGCCCGGCCGCTACGTCATCACCCCCGAGCAGGTCCGTGACGCGGTCGACGAGAACACCATCGGCGTCGTCGCGATCCTCGGCACCACCTTCACCGGCGAGCTCGAGCCGGTGGCGGAGATCGCCGCCGCGCTCGACGAGCTCGCGGCCTCCGGCGGTCCCGACGTCCCGCTCCACGTCGACGCCGCCTCCGGTGGCTTCGTCGTACCCTTCCTCCATCCGGATCTCGAATGGGACTTCCGGGTGCCGCGGGTCGTGTCCATCAACGTCAGTGGCCACAAGTACGGCATGACCTATCCGGGTATCGGTTTCGTCGTCTGGCGCTCGAAGGAACATCTGCCCGAGGACCTCGTCTTCCGGGTCAACTACCTCGGTGGCGACATGCCGACGTTCACGCTGAACTTCTCGCGCCCGGGTAATCAGGTCATCGGCCAGTACTACAACTTCATCCGGCTCGGTGTCGCCGGCTACACCCAGATCATGGAGACGCTGCGCGACACGGCGCTCATGCTGTCGGAGCAGATCTCCGAGATCGAGAACATGAAGATCATCACGGAGGGCTCCGCCATTCCGGTGATCTCCTTCGAGGTGACGGGCGATCCCGGCTTCACGGTGTTCGACATCTCCCACGAGCTGCGGGCCCGCGGGTTCCAGGTTCCGGCCTACACGATGCCGGCGGACGCGGAGGACGTCGCGGTGCTGCGCATCGTGCTCCGTGAGGGCTTCAGCCGGGACATGGCCCACAAGCTCGGCGAGGACATCGCCGATGTGGTCGGATATCTCCGCAAGGGCGTCGGCCGCGGTCACACCGCCCAGGCATTCGCGCACTGACGGTGTCACAGACGGGGGAGAAGCTCAGGGAGCTTCTCCCCCGTCGCTGTGAGAACCGTTCGTGGACCGCGGGAATCGAAGTGGAGAATTACTTCGATGTGATTCCCGGCGCTCGATCGGAATTCCGGTTGAATCCGTCAATTTCCCCGCACACTGCTAGAATTCGCACAAATCTGTGAGTCCGTTTCGGGGACGATGCTGTCCGGGTGCGAAAGGGATAGTGGACGTGCCGAGAACGATGCCTTTGTCTCGTCGCCGATTGTTCTCCGTTCTGTCTGCACATTCCGAACTCGCCGTGCTCGTCGGTGGTCCCTTCTCGGGTAAGACGACACTCGTCGACACATGGCTGGCGACCGACCCGTGCCCCGACATGGTGCCCGTGGTGGTTCCCGAGCCCGCGCACGATGTCACACCCGAGGCGTACTGGTCGACGGTGGCATCGTCGCTGTGCAATTCCCTCGGAATCGACGAATCCGTTGCAACGGAAGGCTCCTTCGACACGGTGTGTTCGGTACTGGTCCGGCACGCCCGACCGGTGATGTTCGTGCTCGACGGTGTCCGGTCGGTCGAGGCGATCGAGGACCGGGTGGCGCGGTTGCTGCAGCTCGGTCCGCGGGTGCGCGTCGTGGCGACCAGCAGGGCTGCGGGCTCGTGGGACGAACATGTCGACGGGCACCGGCACAGGACGGTCGTCGGAACCGACGACCTGGCGTTCACTGTGGACGAGACCGCTGCACTGTGTCGTCTCTTCGGACTCGCACGGGACGAACGCACCATCGAGTGGATCACCCGCCGCACCGGCGGATTCGCCGCGTTCGTCGCAGCGGTGTGCGCGACGCTGCGCGCGGAGAGACCGCACCGGGCCTACGGCGCCGACGCCCTCGACGTACTCGTCGACTCGGCCGTCGATCTCGTCGTCATGCATGCGCTGGCGGCGGATTCCTCACCGGCACTGCCCTCCCGCTCGGTCCTCGTCTCCGCCGCACCGAACACGGTGACACGGTCGTCGATCTCGGCCCTGCCGCACATCGACGACGGCGACGTCTTCCTCGCCGCACTGACCGATTCGGGACTGATCGAGACCTGTTCGACGGACGCGGACCCCGCGAGCGGCCGGACCACCCGGTGCTATCCCGAGGTCGTCAGAAGATCACTCCTGCGGGTGGGCAGCGCGGAATACCCGGAGGAATTGGGGGATGCGCGGTCGGCTCTCATCGACTACTGGTTGCAGCGCTCACGTCCGGACATCGCCCTCCAACACGCCGTGGAGCGGCGCGACCGGCGATGCGCGATCGACATCGTCGAGAAGAACTGGGTGGCGCTGTACGGGAGCGGATCGCTCCGCTCCCTGGGGATCGTGCTGCTCGAGTTGCTTCCCGACGGCATGGCGACCGACGATCGCACCGTCGCGTCGCTGCGGACGATCACCCGTGCACGGAACCGCCCGGAAGAGCCGAGGGAGTGGACATTCCCGCAATCCTTCGAAGCGGTCCTCCGCCTCGGAAGTCTCCGGATGCAGGGTTCCTACGACGAGGCGATGGAGGTGTGCGATGGCCTGGCCGCCGAACCCGTGCCGGATTTCGAGACGCTCGACACCACGGCCCGGCACGCTCACGGACTGAAATACCTCAACTTCGGCACCGTCTACCTCCTCGGCGGCCGCACCACCGAGGCCGGCACGATGCTGCGCCACGCCCACACGGCGGGGCGAGGGGTGTTCGTCGAGCGGGAGGCCGCAGGCAAACTCGCGCTGCTCGAAGCGCTCCGGGGCCGGACCCACGAGGCCACCCGGTGGATCGAGGAGGAACAGCGGCATCCGCCGATCCTGGGAGAAGCCGAGGCCCTCGTCCGTACGGCAGGTCTGGCCGCCACCGCGCTCGTGGCACTCGACCGGCTCGACACCGGCACGGCCTTCCGCGCACTCTCCGAGCTCGGCACACTCCGCCACACGGAGGAGTTGTGGGCGGCCGTCATGTACGCGCGCGGTCGATTGGCGTTGCTGAGTGGTGTGCCCGCCGACGGCCTGCTGTACATCGATTCGGAGTTGCAGCACTTCTCCCATCGCCTCACCGGTATCTCCGCGGTGTTGGTCGATGCCGCGCGCGCCGATCTGCACCTCGCTCTCGGTGAGCCCGGTGCGGCACGCGAGCTGCTCGACGGGTCGACACACCCCCTCACCGTTCCGGCCCGGGCGCGATCGAGTCTGCTCGCCGGCGATCCCGGAGGCGCCGAGGTGATCGTGCATCGCGGGGATGCCGCCCGTGAGCACTGTCCGGCCGTCGGTGCGGAACTCGCCCTGATCGGATCGGTGGCGGCGCTGCGACTCGGTCGCCGCACCGATGCGCGACGACGGCTCCAGCGGGCAGTGGTGCTGGCGGAACATGCCGGGGTGACGCGGCCGTTCGTCGGTGTCCCACCGTCGGCAGTGCGCGACATCCTGTCCCTGGGTGTCGACCTGCCGATCGATCTCGACTCGGCGATGGCCGAGTACGGCATCTTCCGTGAGATCCGTGTCGCCGTACGGCTGACCCCACGCGAGCGCGCGGTCCTCGACGCGTTGCTCGCCGGCGGCACGGCGGGCACGATCGCCAAAGAACAGTTCGTCACCCTCAACACCGTCAAGACCCAGTTGCGTTCCCTCTACAGGAAACTGGGTGTGCATTCACGTGAGGAAGCGATCGCGCAGGCACACAGACTCGTCGTCGGCTGAGGCCTGTCCCCGAACCTCGGGCGACTACCGGAGGACGGTGCCGACGATGCCCGCGAAGTAACCGATGCGCGCGATCTCGGACGGCCGGAACTCGGGTCCGCCGGGACGCCCGAGGACGAGGACGCGCTCGGATGAGCCGAGAGGAGCGGCCGCGAGCATCGTGTCCATGTCGCGCCAGAGTTGCGGCACCCAGTCGCCCTCGTGGTCGAGCAGGGTGGCTTCGGCGAGCGGCATCCAGGGGACGCCGCTGAGACGGGTCTCCGGCGAACCCGGGCTCCCCGCGATGCGGAAGATGCCGTTCGGCCCGACCCCGAGGACGGTCGCCCAGCCGACGCGCAGCACCCGAGGCGCGCCGTCGACGAGGATCTGGATCCGATCGTCGCGCGCGGCGGCGACGTGATCGATCAGCTCGAGTTCGCGATGTGTGTCGAGGATCCCGGCGTAGGGGCGGATCGAGTCGACCGTGACGCCGGGCAGGGCCTCGGCCGCGGTGAGGAGCGTGTCGGGGAGCTTGCCCGGTTCGACGTCGACGACGAGATCGTCGATCGCGAAGTCGCTGCCGCGTTCGACCACGTCGAGCGACAGGATGTCGGCGCCGACCGAACCGAGCGCCAGGGCGAGCGAGCCGAGACTACCGGGACGATCGGGGAGCCTGACACGCAGGAGGTACGACACGTGAGTCCTTCCTCAGTCGTTTCGTGCCGTCGGCGAACGCCACAGCGACGGCATGTGGTGCGCCGGCATCCGCATGCCGGCGCCAAGGGCCGTATCGGCCTCTGGCAGACCACATCCTTGCACCTCGTCGACGGCGTCAGGGACGGTGCGGAATCGAAAATAGGCCGAGCCCACCGAAAATCCCCGGTCGCGACCGGGGATGTCACACGAATGCAACACAGCGTTGCGGAGCCCGCAACATCGGACCGCGGAAAGCGGCACCGCGCGGGCGGCGAGTGACGTCGTCGAACCGCGTGCGCCGCCGCTTCCAGGACGCATTACCCTGGACAGGACGTTCACTCTCCATCGGAAAGGGGCCATTCACGGTGCCTGCCATCTCCCGTGACGAGGTCGCGCATCTCGCCCGGTTGTCCCGGCTTGCGCTGACCGATGACGAACTCGACGAGTTCGCCGGTCAGTTGGATTCGATCCTCAACCACGTCAAGGCGGTGTCGGAGGTGGCCGCGGACGATGTGGCTCCCATGGCGAACCCGAACGCCGTCACCAACGTGACCCGACCCGACGTCGTCGTTCCCGGGCTCACGCCCGAGCAGGCGCTCTCCGGTGCGCCGGCCGTCGAGGAGGACCGCTTCTCGGTCCCGCAGATCCTGGGAGAGGGCGAATGAGCGCCGATACGACCCGTCTCGACGCCGCGACCCTGGCGTCGAAGATCCACGCCGGCGAACTGTCGTCGGTGGAGGTCACCCAGGCCCACCTCGATCGCATCGCCGAGGTGGACGGGGAGTACAACGCCTTCCTGCACGTCGCGTCCGAGCAGGCGCTCGCCGCCGCGGCCGAGGTCGACCGCGCCGTCGCCGCGGGTGAGAAGCCGGCGTCGGCGCTCGCCGGTGTCCCGCTCGCGCTCAAGGACGTGTTCACCACCACGGACATGCCCACCACGTGCGGTTCGAAGATCCTCGAGGGCTGGGTCTCGCCCTACGATGCGACGCTCACCGTGAAGCTGCGCGAGGCGGGTATCCCCATCCTGGGCAAGACCAACATGGACGAGTTCGCCATGGGCTCGTCCACCGAGAACTCGGCCTACGGACCGACCCGCAACCCGTGGGACACCAGCCGCATCCCCGGTGGTTCCGGTGGTGGTTCCGCTGCCGCACTCGCGTCCTACCAGGCGCCGCTCGCGATCGGCACCGACACCGGTGGCTCGATCCGTCAGCCTGCCGCCGTCACCGCCACGGTCGGCACCAAGCCCACCTACGGCACGGTCTCGCGGTACGGCCTGGTCGCGTGCGCGTCGTCGCTCGACCAGGGTGGTCCCTGCGGCCGTACCGTCCTCGACACCGCGCTGCTGCACGAGGTCATCGCCGGGCACGACCCGCGCGATTCGACGTCGGTGAACGCCGCCGTGCGTCCCGTCGTGGAGGCGGCGCGGCAGGGTGCGGCCGGCGACCTGACGGGCCTGAAGGTCGGCGTGGTCAAGGAACTGCACTCCGACAGCTACCAGCCCGGCGTGCTCTCGTCGTTCGACGCGGCGGTCGAGACACTCACGAAGCTCGGCGCGGAGGTCGTCGAGGTGTCGTGCCCGCACTTCGAATATGCCCTCGCGTCGTACTATCTGATCCTGCCGTCGGAGGTGTCCTCCAATCTGGCCCGCTTCGACGCGATGCGCTACGGCATGCGCGTCGACGACGGCACGATGAGCGCCGAGCAGGTCATGGCCGCGACCCGCGCCGCCGGTTTCGGCAAGGAGGTCAAGCGCCGCATCATGATCGGTACCTATGCGTTGTCGTCCGGCTACTACGAGGCCTATTACGGTCAGGCGCTGAAGGTCCGGAGTCTCATCGCCCAGGACTTCGACAAGGCATACGAGCAGGTCGACGTACTCGTCTCGCCCACGAGCCCGTTCACGCCGTGGAAGCTCGGCGAGAAGGTCGACGATCCGCTGGCGATGTACCTCTCCGACCTGTGCACGCTCCCGACCAACCTCGCGGGTCACTGCGCGATGTCGGTGCCGTCCGGCCTCTCCGCGGACGACGGTCTTCCCGTCGGCCTGCAGATCATGGCCCCGGCTCTGGCCGACGAGCGCCTGTACCGCGTGGGTGCGGCCTTCGAGGCGGCACGAGGACCCATCGTCGCCTGATCCGCTGTCGTACCGCGACCCGCCGTGCCGCCCGTCGGCCGGCGGGTCGCGGTCTTCCGGGCCGTCGCATCATCCTGCGGGTGAGGTGCACGATGTCTGGTCGTCGCCGTAACGGTGGCCGTGGCCGGGTGCTGTATCGAGCGAGGTGAGCAGATCCACCGTCGTGTGCAGGAACGACACCACCGGTAGCCACGGCGGGGTGGGAGCGTCGACACGCGCGTGCGACAGGTCCGGCGGCGACCACAGCAGCGACGGCCGCCACCACACCACCGGGTCGGAGGTGTTCGCCAGGACACTCGCGCCGGCCGTGCGGACACCGGCGGGTGGCCCCGCGAGGAAGAGCGCGCACGACTCCGGCTCGATGTCGTCGAAGACGGCGCTCGCGCCGCTCGCGCCCAGGGACTGCCCGTAGACGTGGAGGGCGGGACGCCGTTCGTCCGGCAGGGTGGACAGGTGGGCACGCAGTGCGGTGACGAGGGCGTGGGCCTCCTCCGCCGCGGCACGGCGGTCGAGGACGAAGGTCGCCCAGCTCGGCAGGTCCGAGTACTGCTGGGCGACGATGGCGACGTCGTCGCCCCACCGGTTCTCGAAGCCGCGGACCGCAGCGGCATCGACCCAACCCGAGCCGGTCGGCACGGCCACCACGAGATGCGGTCGGTCGAGGGCACTCGTCCGACGGAGTTCGTCCACCGCGAACTCGGCGCGTGCAGACGGATCCGGCGCGGCCGACAACGGCACATAGATCCGGATCGGTGACCCCTCGGCAGGCAGGGAGACGAACTTCTGTCCCTCGCTGCCCAACCGGTTCCACGACATCGCCGATCCCGCGCCGCCCGACAGGCCGGCCGACAGGGCGGTGGGGGAGACGACCGTGTCGATCGTCCTTCCGGGGGAGAAGGCAACCGTGGCGGTGCCGATCACCACCATCACGGCGACGGCCGTCGCCGCCCGGCGCCGCGACAGGAGATTCACCAGGCGTGGAACGGCGAGCAACACCGCGACGACCACGATCGTGACCGCCAGCGCCTCGAACCAGTAGCGCACGTCCAGGGTCGGGACCGACATCGCCTCCCGCAGCCGGTTCTGCCACCGATGGGCACCGGCCGCCGCGACCAGCACGGCGGATCCACCGACGAGCGCGACGGGCAGACGGAGCTCGGACCGCTCGGGAGGTGCAGTTCGCCCGGACCGGCGTCGCCGCACGGACACGACGAGGCGGAGCAGCGCCAGCGCCGTCACGACGAACAGCCCGGTGACGACGCCCTGCACGACCGACTGTCGCGGCAGCAGGGGAGGAGCGAGGGAGATCACCGTCGCGAGAACCACCGTGAGAACCGTCATCGCCGAACCCTTCGCACCGTGTACGCCAGGACGACCGAGCCCGCAGCGACGGCCAGGGCCCACGGCGATTCCGCGACAGGTGTCCGGTGACCCTGTCGCCACGAGTTGAATTCCACTGCTGCAGAAGAAATCCCTGCGATCGGCGTGCAGGAGGGGATGCCGGGTTCGGAACGGCAGACGGTGTCGAGATGCCGTGCGAACAGACCGTCGAGGTCGCGGCGGGCACCGGTGCCCAGCTCGCCACCGGTGGTGTGGGCGTACCGCAGGAGGTCGTACCCGAGATCGTGCACCCGGCATGCCGATTCGAACGCCGCCGGCAGCGGCACCGGAGCGGAGCAGTCACCTTCGGGGTCGGCGAGCACCGTCGTCCCGTCCGCCCACTGTTCGACGATCGGCGCATACCCCATCACGGCGGTGAAATCGGCCGGCAGAGACGACAGTGCTCGCTCCGGGTCGTCGGCGACGAGCGCCGTCACCGTCGCTGCGGCCGCGGTGTTCTCCGCCGGAGGTGCGGCGGAGTGGGCGAGCGCCCCCGGCGCGGCGGCATACGCTGCGGTGGCGAGGAAGACGACCGACCCGATTCGGGCGGCTGCGGATCTCACTGTCATGCCGGTGACGCTAGGAACGCGCAGCCCTGCACCGGACCCCGCGACGGAGCGATCTCGAGGAGGTCGACACCACCCGCAGAGCTATGCGGATCTCACTCCCAGGTATGAGGACAGTCGAGACCCCGGCTCCTAGCGTGGGTGAGGTGAAAGAGCTTGCGAAGTCCGGCGCGAGAACCGCGGAACGCCTGGGCCGGGGACGGTGGAGTGTCGTCGCCGTGGTCGCCGTGACGGTGATCCTCTATGCGATCGCGTGGCCGACGCTGCCCCTGACGCACGACATCTCCCCGCCCCTGTTGCCGCTGATCTCGGGGATGGCGGTACTCCCGTTCCTCCTCGTGCTGGTCCGGCCGGCGCTCGGGTGGGCGGTGGTTGCGGCGGCCGGTCTCGTCGTCCCGATCGCGTTCGACCGGCTTCCGGGATACGACTATCCGTGGCAGGTCGTGCACATCCTGGTGATGCTCGCGCTGGTGTTCGCCGTCGCAATCCGCGAGGAGATCCGCGTCGTGCTGGTCGTGTGGGTCGCGACCGTCCTGTTGTTCGCGGCCTTCGTTCCCGGCCGCGACGGCTGGGGATGGGGCATCGGGATCAGCGCGATCGTCGTCTTCGGGTTGCTGGTGCGGTGGCTGCTGATCTCCCGCCGGCAACTCGCCCGGGAGGAAGAGGTCAGCGAGCTCGAACGTGCGCGTCGCGCCATCCTCGAGGAGAAGGCGCACATCGCACGCGACCTGCACGACATCGTCGCCCACCACATGTCGATGATCGTCGTGCAGGCGCAGAGTGCCCCCTATCGGCTTCCGGACGTGAACGACGACGTGCGTGCCGAATTCGAGGCCCTCGGCGCGACCGCGCGGGAAGCGCTGAACGACGTCCGCACCCTGCTCGGTGTGCTCCGCAGCGACGGGCAACTCCCCGAACACGAACCGCAGCCCGGCATCGACCGCATCGGCGAGCTGTTCGACTCCTCCCGTCGAGCCGGTATGACGCTCGAGACGGAGACGGTCGGCATCCCCGGGTCCGTCTCCGACGGAGTCGGACTCACCGTCTACCGGATCCTGCAGGAATCCCTGGCGAACGCGGCCCGACACGCACCCGGTGCCCGCGTGTGCGCGCGGCTGCAGTGGGAACCGGCGACCGTGACGGTGGAGGTGACCAACGGACCGGCGGTGGCCGCCGAGTTCGACGCTGCAGCTCGGCAGTCGGAGCGCAGTGGTGGCAACGGCATCCTGGGCATGGCCGAACGCGCATCCGTCGTGGGCGGCCGGCTCGTCGCTCACCCACGACCCGACGGAGGTTTCGAGGTCCGAGCGGTCCTTCCGATGGCGACCGGGGCCTAAGGTGGGTGCCGATGACCGAACCGCACCCACCCATCACCGTGTTCATCGCCGACGACCAGGCCATGGTCCGGCAGGGCTTCGGCGCGCTACTGGGTGCCCAGCCCGACATCAGCGTCGTCGGCGACGCTCCCGACGGCCGGGCGGCCGTCGCGGAAGTCGCGCGCCTGCGCCCGGACGTCGTTCTCATGGACGTGCGGATGCCCGAGATGAACGGCCTCGAGGCGGCACGGCACATCCTTGCCGACACCCGTGAGCCGCGGTCGAAGGTCCTCATGCTCACCACCTTCGACCTCGACGACTACGTCTACGAGGCGCTCGGGATGGGAGCGAGCGGGTTCCTGCTCAAGGACGCCCCCGCCGACGAACTCGTGCGGGCCGTGCGGGTCGTCGCCGACGGCCAGGCACTCCTCGCGCCGACCGTCACCCGTCGTCTCATCGCCGACGTCACCAGCCGGCGCAGACCGACGAGGGGACGCGATCGTGTCCTCGACCCACTCACGCCGCGCGAACTCGAAGTGCTCGAACTGATCGCGCACGGATTGTCGAACACCGAGATCGCCGAACGCTTGTTCGTCGCCGAACAGACCGTGAAGACCCACGTCGGAAAGGTGCTCGGGAAGCTGCATCTGCGCGACCGCGCGCAGGCCGTGGTGCTCGCCTACGAGTCCGGTCTCGTCACACCCGGCTGAATCGGGCTGCCGTCGCGCCGGTGAACGGGCAGGATGGCAATGCAGCAGCGGTCCGGGCGGTATCGGTCCGTGCGGTACGGATCCATGCGACGGGAGGTAGTGCGTGACGAGGATCGGAATTCTCACCAGCGGCGGGGACTGCCCCGGTCTCAACGCGGTCATCCGCGGTGCGGTGCTCAAGGGGACCGAGGTGCACGGGCAGGAGTTCGTCGGATTCCTCGACGGCTGGCGCGGTCTCGTCGAGGGCGATGTGATCCCGTTGGACCGCAGCCGTGTTCGCGGTCTCGCCCAGCAGGGCGGCACGATCCTCGGTACGAGCCGGTTCGGCCCGTACCAGGGGCCCGACGGTGGAGCACAGAACATCCAGAAGACGCTCGACCGCCTCGGTGTCGACGCCGTGATCGCCATCGGGGGAGAGGGCACCGCCGCCGCCTCGAAGCGGCTGTTCGGTGAGGGAATCCGCATCGTCGGTGTGCCCAAGACGATCGACAACGACCTCGGTCACACCGACTACACCTTCGGTTTCGACACGGCCGTCGAGATCGCGACCGTGGCGATCGACCGTCTCCGCACCACGGGCAACTCCCACAAACGGTGCATGGTGCTCGAGGTCATGGGCCGGCACGCCGGGTGGATCGCGTTGCATGCGGGCACCGCCGGTGGTGCGCACGCCATCCTCATCCCCGAACACCCCGAGAGCCTCGAACAGATCTGCGAGTGGGTGACCAGCGTCCGCGACCGCGGACGTGCGCCGATGGTCGTCGTCGCGGAGGGCTTCACGCTCCCCGAGATGGAGGAGGCGTACTCCATCAAGGGACTCGACGGTTTCGACCGGCCACGCCTCGGCGGTATCGCGGAGGTGCTCGCCCCGCTCATCGAGGAACACACCGGTATCGAAACCCGCGCGACGGTGCTCGGGCACATCCAGAGAGGCGGTGTCCCCACGGCATTCGACCGGGTGCTCGCGACCCGCCTCGGCATGGCGGTGACCGATCTCGTCGCCGAGGAGGACTGGGGGCACATGGTCGCGCTGCACGGCACCGACATCGCCCGGGTCGATTTCGACGAGCTCGCCGAGCCGAAGTACGTGCCCGACGAGCGCTACCAGGAGATGCGGATCCTGTTCGGGTGAGGCCGCGCGGCGGCACTCGTGGCGCCGTCTAAAATCGACATCATGACTGCCTCCGTGTCCGCTGACCTGCTCGCCTACGACGACGTGCTCGCGAAGTTCGAGCCCGTGATGGGCATGGAGGTGCACGTCGAGCTGCACACCGCCACCAAGATGTTCTGCGGATGCCCGACCGCCTTCGGCGCCGAGCCGAACACTCAGGTGTGCCCGGTCTGCCTCGGCCTGCCGGGGGCGCTGCCCGTCGTCAACCAGGCCGCGGTCGAGTCCGCGATCCGGATCGGGCTCGCGCTGAACTGCTCGATCACCCCGTGGGGTCGCTTCGCGCGGAAGAACTACTTCTACCCGGATCAGCCGAAGAACTACCAGATCTCGCAGTACGACGAGCCGATCGCCACCGACGGCTACCTCGATGTCGTGCTCGACGACGGCACCACCTGGCGGGTCGACATCGAACGCGCGCACATGGAGGAGGACACCGGCAAGTCGCTGCACGTCGGTGGCGCCACCGGCCGCATCCACGGCGCGAGCCACTCGCTGCTCGACTACAACCGTGCCGGTGTGCCGCTCGTCGAGATCGTCACCAAGCCGATCGTCGGTGCCGGCGAGCGCGCCCCCGAGGTCGCGCGTGCCTACGTCACCGCCCTGCGCGACCTGCTGAAGGCCCTCGACGTCTCCGACGTCCGCATGGACCAGGGTTCGATGCGCTGCGACGCGAACATCTCGCTCATGCCGATCGGCGCGAAGGAATTCGGTACCCGCACCGAGACGAAGAACGTCAACTCCCTCAAGTCCGTCGAGGTGGCCGTGCGCTACGAGATGCGCCGGCAGGCGGCGGTGCTCGTGTCCGGCGGCGAGGTGATCCAGGAGACGCGGCACTTCCAGGAGGCCGACGGCACCACCTCGCCCGGTCGTCGCAAGGAGACCGCCGAGGACTACCGCTACTTCCCGGAGCCCGATCTCGAGCCCATCGCTCCCGACGCCGCCTGGGTCGAGGAACTGCGCGCCACCCTGCCCGAGCTGCCGTGGCTGCGCCGGGCCCGCATCCAGGCCGACTGGGGCGTGTCCGACGAGGAGATGCGCGACCTGGTGAACGCCGGCGCGCTCGATCTCGTCATCGCGACCACCGAGGCCGGTGCCTCCGCCTCGGAGGCCCGCTCGTGGTGGGTTGCGTACCTGGCCCAGCAGGCCAACACCCGCGGCGTCGAACTCGCCGAGCTGCCCATCACGCCCGAGCAGCTCGCCCGGGTCATCGCGCTGGTGGCCGAGGGCAAGCTGACGAACAAGCTCGCCCGTCAGGTCGTCGACGGTGTGCTCGCCGGTGAGGGCGAACCCGACGAGGTGGTGGCCGCTCGCGGTCTCGAGGTCGTGCGCGACGATTCGGCGCTGCAGGCCGCGGTCGACGCCGCCCTCGCCGCCAACCCGGACATCGCCGACAAGATCCGTTCGGGCAAGGTCCAGGCGGCCGGCAAGATCGTCGGCGACGTCATGAAGGCTACTCGCGGACAGGCCGATCCGGCGCGCGTGAAGGAACTCGTGATCGCCGCCTGCAGTTGATCTTGCGCCGCTAGAGTAGCGGCGCATGGACGCCGCAGTTGCCACCTCGCTGTTCTGGATCGTCGTCGCAGCGGTGCTCGCACCGCTGATCGCCGGCCTCGTTCCGCGTCGGCTGATCCCCGAGGTCGTGCTGCTGCTGGTCGCCGGTGTCCTCATCGGCTCCTACGCGCTCGATCTCGCGGAGACCGGTAGCGAGATCGGCATCCTGCGCGAGCTCGGGCTGGGAATGCTGTTCCTGCTCGCCGGATACGAGATCGACCCGGCCGAGCTGCGCGGGCGAGGCGGACGTCGCGCGATGGTCACCTGGTGCGTGTGCATGCTGTCGGCGCTCGGTACCGTCGCCCTCCTCGGAACAACGGGTCAGGTGCACGCCGAGATCGCCGTGGCGATCGCCCTGACGTCCACGGCACTCGGGACCCTCCTGCCGATCCTCGCCGACCGCGGACTCGTCGCCACCCCGGTCGGGCGGTCGGTGCTCAACCACGGTGCGTTCGGGGAGTTGCTGCCGGTCGTCGCCATGGCGATCCTGCTCGGGGCGCGCGGCGCACTCGGGTCGCTGATCGTGTTGCTGGCCTTCGCGGTGGTGGCCGTCCTCGTCGCCGTGCTGCCCACCTGGATCCTGCGGGAGGGCACGCGGTTCTCGCAGTTCGTCCGGCTCGGCTCCGACACCACCGCCCAGATCCCGGTGCGCCTGACGATGCTGCTGCTCGTCGGGCTCATCGCGGTGGCCGCGGTCTTCGATCTCGACATCATCCTCGGCGCGTTCGCGGCCGGTTTCATCCTGCGCCGCACGATCCCGGCCGGCGACGAACGGCTCGAGAAGAAGCTCGACGGTCTGGGATACGGCTTTCTCATCCCCATCTTCTTCGTCACCTCGGGCATGGCGATCGACGTCGGTGCCGTCGTGGGCGCCCCGGGGATCCTGCTGGCCTTCCTCGGACTGCTGATCCTCGTACGGGGTGTGCCGGTGTTCGTCGCGTCGCGTCTCGAACGCGACGCGACCGGGAACCGGATGTTCGGAACCGCGGAACAACTGCAGATCGCGCTGTACTCGACGACCGGCCTCCCGCTGATCGTCGCGGTCACGGGGGTCGCGGTGGCCGCCGGGCAGATGTCGAACGCGAGCGCGTCGATCCTCGTGGCGGCCGGCGCCGTCACCGTCCTGGTGCTCCCGATGCTCGCGGGACTGCTCCACCGTCCCGCGCCGGCGGAGACACCGGAGCGGGCCTGATCAGTCGAATCCGCCGCCGCCGGCCGGGAACTGGATGCGGACGACGCGGTCGTCGTTCGGTCCCGGTTCGGCGCCCGACTTGTTGACCGTGGACACCCACAGCAGGCCGTCGGGCGACGAGGCCGCGCCGCGCAGCATGCCGTAGCGGTCCTCCGCGGCGAGGACGGGGGCTGCCGTGACCGCCCCGGTTCCCGGGTCGGTGGTGACGACCGCGACGGCTTTCGCGTCGGTGAGCGAGATCGCGATCCCGTCGGGGGCCGCCGCACAACCGGCGACGCCGGGCCGCTCGGGCCACGTCCAGGCCGGGCCGGTGCCGGTCGAGCCGTCCACCCCGACCCGCTGGAGCCGGTCCTCGAGGGGCGTGCGGTCGGTGACCCACAGGTTGCCGTTCGGATCGCGGCACACGTCGCCCGCGGTACCGATACCCGACAGCATCACCGACGGTGCCGGCGCCGCTCCGGGCGCCGGGAGCGGTAATTTCAGGAGCTTGCCGGACAGGACGTTCGGATCGTTTGCGGCGGAAGCATTTCCGGCGTCACCGGTGAGGACGGCGATCTCGGTGGGCGAGACGAACTCGAGGGCGCCGGCATTGCCGGTGGCGCCGCGGGGTATCCCCGTCAGCACGTCCTTGGGGGTGTCGCCCGCGGCGATCCGGACCACGCGATTGTCGGAGGCCGTGGTGATGTAGGCGTAGAACAACCGGTCCTCGGCGAAGGTGGGGGAGAGCGCCACGTCCAGCAGCCCGCCGTCTCCGGACCCGTCGACGGGGATCGTCGCGACCTCGACCGGCTCGGTGTCCGGCGCGACCTGCAGTATCCGACCCGTTCGGCGTTCGGTGACGAGCGCGGAGTTGCCGTCGGGCATCGTCACCAGCCCACCGGTGACGTCGAGGCAGGTCGCGATCACCGCCGGGTCGGGATCGACACACGGTCCCGGCAGCTTGGGGGAGGCGCTCGGCGTCGTCGTCTCGGTGGGATCCTGCGGGCCTACACCCGGACCGGGATCGAAGGTGGGTTCGGGGGTGAACGGGCTCGATGCGGAGTCGTCGAAGCGGGCACACGACGGGACGGCGAGGACTCCGACGGCCACCGCCGCCGCTGCCGCGCGTACGCCCCACGAACCGGTCCACCGCGTACCCCGTGTCATGCCGCAAACGTTACCGGCACGACGCGCGCACCCGCGGATGCCGGGTGCGGGTGCGGAGGCGGGCCTAGGCTGAGGACGTGGCCGACAACAAGAACGGTGGCGTACCGGACGCGGGTTCGAGTCCCTACGGCACTCAGCCCGACGAACGCACACTCGAGATGCGCCGACCACGCGAGTCGTATCTCGGGTCCGACGACGACTTCGATGCCGGAACTCCGCTGGGCAACGACGCCTACGCCGCTCCCACCGAGCAGATGTACCGGCCGGAACCGGTCTACGGTGCGGAGACGGGCGGCGCGGTGGCCGCCGGGGAGCGGACTCCGGTGAAGGTCCGCCGGGGCACCCTGGACCTCGGTCTGTTCGTCCTGCGGGCAGCGGTCGGGGCGATCCTCGTCGCCCACGGACTGCAGAAGCTGGTGGGGCTGTGGAACGGCCCCGGGCTGGACGGTTTCGAAGCGTTGCTGCGCGATGCGGGATACCGGGAGCCGGCGGTGCTCGCGATCGTCGGCGCGGTCGGTGAGATCGCCGCCGGTGCGCTGCTCGTGCTCGGTCTGCTCACCCCGTTCGCGGCGGCCGCGATCGTCGCGATCATGATCAACGCGGTGCTGTTCGAACACGAACTCGAACCGGGCGTCCAGTTCTTCGCCGCCGAATCGTCGGGCTTCGAATTCGAGGCCCTCCTCGTCGCCTGCGCGGTGGCGATCACCCTCACCGGGCCGGGCCGCATCGCGGTCGACGGACGACGCGGCTGGGCGACACGCCCCTTCGTGGGTTCGTTCACCGTACTGCTGCTGGGTGTGGCGGCAGGCGTGTGCCTGTGGATCTTCGGACGCTGACCCACGAACAACCGGGATACGACGAACAACCGGGATACGACAAGGGCGAAGGCTCCGCGATCGGATGATCGCGGAGCCTTCGCCCTCGTGTGGTGAGGGGTTACGGCACGCGCCGGACGGCACCCTTGTCGGCAGAGGTCGCCAGCGCAGCGTATGCGCGCAGTGCCTTCGAGACCGTGCGCTCGCGGTCGACCGGCTGCCAGGGCCGCTCGGAGGCCTCCATCTTCGCGCGTCGCTCGGCGAGCACGTCGTCGTCGACGAGTACCTCGAGGGTGCGGGTCGCGACGTCGATGCGGATCCGGTCGCCCTGCTCGATCAGGCCGATCACACCGCCCGAGGCGGCCTCGGGGGAGACGTGCCCGATGGACAGACCGGACGTGCCGCCGGAGAACCGGCCGTCGGTGATCAGGGCGCACACCTTGCCCAGACCGATTCCCTTGAGGAACGAGGTGGGATGCAGCATCTCCTGCATGCCGGGGCCGCCGGCCGGGCCCTCGTAACGCACGACCACCACGTCCCCGGCCTTGACCTTCTTGCCGAGGATGACCGAGACGGCCTCCTCCTGCGACTCGACGACGTAGGCCGGGCCCTCGAAGTGGAACAGATCCTCGTCGATGCCGGCGGTCTTGAGGATCGCGCCGTCCGGTGCGAGGTTGCCGCGCAGCACGCACAACCCGCCTTCGACGGTGTAGGCGTGCTCGATGTCGCGGATGCAGCCGCCCGCGGCGTCGGTGTCGAGCGACGACCAGCGGTTGTCCGTCGAGAACGGTTCGGTGGTGCGCACACCACCCGGGGCGGCGTGGAACAGTTCGAGTGCGGTCTCGGACGCCTTGCCGGACCGGATGTCCCAGGTGTCGAGCCACTCGTCGAAGCTCTTCGTGTGGACCGTGGAGACGTCGGTCTCGAGCAGGCCACCGCGACGCAGTTCGCCGAGGATGGCGGGGATTCCGCCGGCGCGGTGCACGTCCTCCATGTGGTAGTCGGAGTTCGGGGAGACCTTCGCCAGGCACGGCACCCGACGGCTGATCTCGTCGATGGTGGACAGGTCGAAGTCGACCTCGCCCTCCTGCGCGGCGGCGAGGGTGTGCAGCACGGTGTTCGTGGAACCACCCATCGCGACGTCGAGCGCCATCGCGTTACGGAAGGCGGCCGGGGTCGCGATGTTTCGCGGCAGCACCGACTCGTCGTCGTCGCGGTAGTAACGCAGGGCTGCCTCGACGATCGTCGTTCCGGCGGTCTCGAACAGTGCGCGTCGCGCCTCGTGGGTGGCGAGGGTCGAACCGTTGCCGGGCAGCGCGAGACCGAGGGCCTCGGTGAGGCAGTTCATCGAGTTGGCGGTGAACATGCCCGAGCACGAACCGCAGGTGGGGCACGCGCTGCGCTCGACCTCGTCGAGGCCTGCGTCGTCGACGTCCTCGCTGGCGGAGGCGGAGATGGCGGTGATGAGGTCGGTAGGGGCGTGCGCGACACCGTTGACGACGACGGCCTTGCCGGCCTCCATCGGGCCGCCGGAGACGAAGATCGTCGGGATGTTCAGGCGCATCGCGGCGTTGAGCATGCCCGGCGTGATCTTGTCGCAGTTGGAGATGCACACGAGCGCGTCGGCGGTGTGCGCGTTGACCATGTATTCGACCGAGTCGGCGATGATCTCGCGGCTCGGGAGCGAGTAGAGCATGCCTCCGTGGCCCATCGCGATGCCGTCGTCGACGGCGATCGTGTGGAACTCGCGTGCCACGCCGCCCGCTTCGCGCACGGCCTTCGCGACGATCTCACCGACGTCCTTGAGATGGACGTGACCGGGTACGAACTGCGTGTAGGAGTTCGCGATCGCGACGATCGGCTTGCCGAAGTCGGAATCGGTCAGGCCGGTGGCGCGCCACAGGGAGCGCGCTCCTGCAGCGTTTCGTCCGACGGTGGTGGTGCGTGACCTCAACGGGGGCATGGGCTGACTTCCTTGACGGTGGCTGTGTGCGCAATCGGCCGGGCCGCATCCGGTCGCCGGGCTGGGGCGGGTTCGGGCAGCGGCACCGACGAATCTACTCGTGTGTCTCCGGGTGCATCTATCCGCACCCGGTCGCGGGACTCAGGAGGAGCGGTGGTCCTTCTTCTCGACGGTGCCTGCGTCGTCGGCGGTTTCGGCACCGGATACCGATTCGGATCCGGATTCGGATTCGGATGCCGCCTCGGCGCGGTGGGACTCCTCCTCGGCGCGGCGTGCGGCCGCGTACGGATCGGGGATGCGGCCGGCGCTGGCTTCCGACAGCTGCGGCAGGCGGCCGAAGGTGACGACCGGCAGTGCGACCTCACTGCCGTCGGTGAGCCGTGCGCGGGCCCAGCCCCGCTTCGGGAACCGGAGGCCGTCGAGGGAATCCCAGTCCAGAGTCGTGGTGGAAAAGGTCGCCCGCGCGACGATGCCCTCGGGGCCGACGACGGTGCGTACACGCACGATCCATGCGGCGACGAGAAACGGGATGATCAGCGTCCATGCGAAGGCCGCCGGCCACGCCAGCGCGGGGGAGGCGAGGGCGAGGAACAGCAGGGCGCACGCCAGGAACGACAGTCGCGAGATCTGGATGACCTGCGTCGTCGAATCGGGCGTGTGGGATGATGGAGTAGGTGGCACGGGCTGCTGGGAAGATGACACCTCTACATCTTCGCACTGCAGCCGCGGCATCTCACATTCTGGGACAGTCGACCGCATCAAGTTGACTGTCTGGACACCATGCGCCTACCGTCGAGCGCGTGAATCAGAATGGGTTGCTCGTAATCGGCCGGCGCGTCGTCGCCTGAGCCGCATTCCGCAACTCGCCCACGACGCGCCACCCTCGTACAGCAGACTTGCTGACGAGGGTTTTTTGTTGCCCGGAGCCAGAATCAGAGGAACTCGCAGTGAGCGCACCAACCGCACGGCCTCAACCCTCGCCGCGAAAGCCGGGGTCCACCACCCCGACTCCCGCAGCTGCCGCAGCGCAGCCCGCCAACCGTCGCCAGGTCGCCCCCGAGCGGGTCACCGGCGCGCAGTCGGTGGTCCGCGCACTCGAGGAACTCGAGGTCGACACGGTATTCGGCATTCCCGGCGGCGCGATCCTGCCCGTCTACGACCCGCTCTTCGACTCGCGACGCGTGCGTCACGTGCTCGTCCGTCACGAGCAGGGCGCCGGACACGCTGCCACCGGTTACGCCCAGGCGACCGGCAAGGTCGGCGTGTGCATGGCCACCTCCGGTCCGGGCGCGACGAACCTCGTCACCCCTCTCGCCGACGCGCAGATGGACTCCGTGCCCGTCGTCGCGATCACCGGCCAGGTCGGTCGTCCGCTCATCGGCACCGACGCCTTCCAGGAAGCCGACATCTCCGGCATCACCATGCCGATCACGAAGCACAACTTCCTGGTCACCGACGGCGCCGACATCCCGCGCATCCTGGCCGAGGCGTTCTACCTCGCCTCCTCGGGCCGGCCGGGTGCCGTCCTCGTCGACATCCCCAAGGACATCCTCCAGGCGCAGACCACCTTCAGCTGGCCGCCGGAGATGCACCTGCCCGGCTACCGCCCCGTGACGAAGCCGCACGGCAAGCAGGTCCGCGAGGCCGCGCGGCTGATCGCCGACGCGACGAACCCGGTGCTGTACGTCGGTGGCGGTGTCATCAAGGCCGACGCGTCGCCCGAGCTGCTCGAACTCGCCGAGCTGACCGGCATTCCGGTCGTCACGACGCTCATGGCCCGTGGCGCGTTCCCCGACAGCCACAACCTGCACTGCGGCATGCCCGGCATGCACGGCAACGTCGCCGCGGTCGCCGCGCTGCAGAGGAGTGATCTGCTCATCACCCTCGGTGCCCGTTTCGACGACCGGGTGACCGGCCAACTCGACTCGTTCGCGCCCGACGCCAAGGTCATCCACGCAGACATCGATCCTGCGGAGATCGGCAAGAACCGGCACGCAGACGTGCCGATCGTCGGTGATTGCAAGGAGGTCATCGTCGAGCTGCTCGAGGCCATCCGCGCCGACCTGGCGACCGGCACGAAGCTCGACTACGCGGCCTGGTGGGCCTATCTCGACGACATCCGTCGCACCTACCCGCTGAGCTACGACCGCCCCACCGACGACACCCTGTCGCCGCAGTACGTCATCCAGGCCGTCGGCAAGCTCGCCGGTCCCGACGCGATCTACTGCGCGGGTGTCGGACAGCACCAGATGTGGGCGGCGCAGTTCGTCGACTACGAGAAGCCGCGCACCTGGCTCAACTCCGGTGGTCTCGGCACCATGGGCTACGCGGTGCCCGCCGCGATGGGCGCCAAGATGGGCCGCCCCGAGACCGAGGTGTGGGCCATCGACGGCGACGGCTGCTTCCAGATGACCAACCAGGAACTCGCGACGTGCGCCGTCGAGGGTGTGCCGATCAAGGTCGCGCTCATCAACAACGGCAATCTCGGCATGGTCCGGCAGTGGCAGACCCTCTTCTACGAGGAGCGGTACTCGAACACCGACCTGGCGACGCACTCGCTGCGCATCCCCGACTTCGTCAAGCTCGCCGAGGCCCTCGGCTGCGTGGGCATCCGCGTCGAGCGCGAGGAGGACGTCGAGCCGGCGATCCGCCGGGCGCAGGAGATCAACGATCGTCCCGTCGTGATCGACTTCATCGTCGGCAAGGACGCGCAGGTGTGGCCGATGGTCGCCGCCGGCACGAGCAACGACGAGATCATGGCGGCCCGCGACATCCGGCCGTTGTTCGACGACGACGCCGCCGCCGACGATCCCGCCGTCATCCACGAGACCATCGACGCGCTCGAAGCCCGCAGCGAGAACGCGGCGGCCCAGGAGGAGACCAAGTGAGCACGAGCCACACTCTCAGTGTTCTCGTCGAGGACAAGCCGGGCGTGCTCGCCCGAGTCGCATCGCTGTTCTCGCGACGCGGGTTCAACATCGAATCCCTTGCCGTCGGTGGTACGGAAGTGCCCGACATCTCGCGGATGACGATCGTGGTGACCGTCGACGAGTTCCCGCTCGAGCAGGTCACCAAGCAGCTCAACAAACTCGTCAACGTCATCAAGATCGTCGAGCAGGAGGACGAGGCGTCCGTCGCCCGCGAACTCGTGCTCATCAAGGTGCGGGCGGACGCCAGCGTGCGCACCCAGGTCATCGAGACGGTGAATCTGTTCCGCGCCAAGGTGATCGACGTCTCGCCCGAGTCGCTGACCATCGAGGCCACCGGTACGCGGTCCAAGCTCGATGCGCTGCTGCGCATGCTCGAACCGTACGGAATCCGCGAGATCGTCCAGTCCGGTGTCGTCGCGGTCGGACGCGGTCCGAAGTCCATCACGGCTACCCGTTAGCCTTAACACACCCATACTTTCTGAAAGAGGTAATCACTGTGGCAGTCGAGATGTTCTACGACGACGATGCCGACCTGTCGATCATCCAGGGTCGTAAGGTCGCCGTCATCGGCTACGGCAGTCAGGGACACGCGCACTCGCTGAGCCTGCGCGACTCGGGCGTCGACGTTCGCATCGGTCTGAAGGAGGGCTCGAAGTCGCGGGCCAAGGCCGAGGAGGCCGGCCTCACCGTCGGTACGCCCGCCGAGGTCTCGGAGTGGGCCGACGTCATCATGGTCCTCGCCCCCGATACCGCACAGGCGTCGATCTTCACCAACGACATCGAGCCCAACCTGAAGGACGGCGATGCGCTGTTCTTCGGCCACGGCCTCAACATCCACTTCGGTCTCATCACCGCTCCCGAGAACGTGACCGTCGCGATGGTCGCCCCCAAGGGCCCCGGCCACCTCGTGCGTCGCCAGTTCGTCGACGGCAAGGGCGTTCCGGCGCTCATCGCCGTCCACCAGGACCCCAAGGGTGAGGGCCAGGCGCTCGCGCTGTCCTACGCCAAGGGCATCGGCGGCACCCGCGCCGGCGTCATCAAGACCACCTTCAAGGAAGAGACCGAGACCGACCTCTTCGGTGAGCAGGCCGTGCTCTGCGGTGGCACCGAGGAACTGGTCAAGACCGGTTTCGACGTCATGGTCGAGGCGGGCTACGCCCCCGAGATGGCCTACTTCGAGGTCCTCCACGAGCTCAAGCTCATCGTCGACCTCATGTACGAGGGTGGCATCGCCCGCATGAACTACTCGGTGTCCGACACCGCCGAGTTCGGTGGCTACCTCTCCGGACCGCGCGTCATCGACGCCGGCACCAAGGAGCGGATGAAGGAGATCCTGAAGGACATCCAGGACGGAACCTTCGTCAAGCGCCTCGTCGCCAACGTCGAGGGCGGCAACAAGGAACTCGAGGGCCTCCGCAAGGAGAACGCCGAGCACGGCATCGAGGTCGTCGGCAAGCAGCTGCGCGACCTGATGAGCTGGGTCGATCGCCCCATCACCGAGACGGCGTAAGACCTCCCGATCCGGTCACGGCGGCCCGGTACCCCTGCGGGGGTGCCGGGCCGCCGTCGTCCGTGCGATCGTGAGCAGGTGATGTCGTGAGCGATGCCGCCCCACGGGCGAAGGCGGCGGAGGACACTCGGCCGATGTGGCTCCGAGATGCGCGCTCTCGGTGTGGTGAACATCGCAGCCGGTGGCACAGGGGGATTCCCGATCCGCGCCGGTGACAGCCGGACGCCGATGCTCGAACAGGCCGGAGCGCGTACCCAGCTCGCCGCGATCGTATCGTCGCCGGCGGTCGTCGTCGTGCGTGCCCGGCGATCCCACCGGACCGAACCGGTCGAACTCGAGGACGTCGCCGGATACCACGACCGGCCTTTCGCCCCCGCAACCGACCCGGTATCGAGCGCAGTCTGCTCGTCGCGTCTCCGCGGCACGTCGTGCTGCCGCCACGGAAGGATCCGCCCGCACCACCGTGATCCCCATCCCGGTGGCGCCGTGGCCGGGGTCGGGGCACTAAACTGTGGGCGGTCGCGGGTGCCCGTGCATGCTGTCGGGCGCGAGCGCCGTCGACCACTCACACATCCACGACACAGGGAGTCCGCACGTGAGCCAGAATGGCCGTCCAGTAGTCCTGATCGCCGACAAGCTTGCGCAGTCGACCGTCGACGCGCTCGGTGACGGTGTCGAGGTGCGCTGGGTGGACGGCCCCGACCGCCCCGCCCTTCTCGCGGCCGTGCCCGAGGCCCAGGCGTTGCTGGTCCGCTCCGCGACCACCGTCGACGCCGAGGTGCTCGCGGCGGCGCCCAACCTCAAGATCGTCGGTCGTGCCGGTGTCGGCCTCGACAATGTCGACATCGCCGCTGCCACCGAGCGCGGCGTGATGGTCGTCAACGCGCCCACCTCCAACATCCACTCCGCCGCCGAGCACGCGGTCGCCCTGCTCATGTCCGCGGCCCGCCAGGTCCCGGCCGCCGACCGCACCCTGCGTGAGCGCACCTGGAAGCGGTCGAGCTTCAACGGCACCGAGATCCTCGGCAAGACGGTCGGCGTCGTCGGCCTCGGCCGTATCGGCCAGCTGTTCGCCCAGCGTCTCGCGGCCTTCGAGACCCATGTCATCGCGTACGACCCGTACCTGCCGGCCGCTCGTGCCGCACAGCTCGGCATCGAGCTCGTCGACATCGACGAACTCGTCGCCCGCGCCGACTTCATCTCCGTGCACCTGCCCAAGACCAAGGAGACCGCCGGCCTGATCAACGCCGAACGCTTGACCAAGGCCAAGGACGGCGTGATCATCGTCAACGCCGCTCGTGGTGGCCTGATCGACGAGGACGCCCTGTACGACGCGCTCGTCGGCGGCAAGGTGCGAGCTGCCGGCCTCGACGTCTTCGAGACCGAACCGTGCACCGATTCCAAGCTGTTCGATCTCGACAACGTCGTCGTCACCCCGCACTTGGGCGCCTCCACCGCCGAGGCCCAGGACCGCGCCGGTACCGACGTCGCGAAGAGCGTGCTGCTCGCCCTCGCCGGCGAGTTCGTGCCCGATGCCGTCAACGTCTCCGGTGGCCCCGTGGGCGAGGAGGTCGCGCCGTGGCTCGAACTCGTCCGCAAGCTCGGCCTGCTCGCCGGTACCCTCTCGCCCGAGGCAGTGCAGAACGTCCAGGTCGTCGTCAGCGGTGAGCTCTCCGCCGAGAACGTCGACATCCTCGGTCTGGCGGCCCTCCGCGGCCTGTTCTCGGCGAGCAGCGACGAGCCGGTCACCTTCGTCAACGCCCCCAAGCTCGCGGAGCAGCGTGGCGTGACCGTCGAGGTCGACAAGGTCAGCGAGGCCACCACGCACCGCAGCGCCGTCGAGGTCCGCGCCGTGGCGCCGGACGGACACGTCACCTCTGTGGCGGGTGCCCTCACCGGCCTGCAGCAGGTCGAGAAGATCGTCAACATCAACAGCCGCAGCTTCGACCTCCGCGCCGAGGGCCACAACCTGATCGTCCACTACCAGGACCGCCCGGGTGTCCTCGGAACGCTCGGCACCGTGCTCGGCAACGCGAGCATCGACATTCAGGCCGCGGCCCTGAGTCAGGACGCGGAGGGCCCCGGCGCGACCGTGATCCTGCGCGTCGATCGCCCTGTCGGCGACGCCGAGGTCGAGCAGATCACCCAGGCGCTCGAGGCGCGGGTCGCCCAGGTCGACCTGTCCTGATCGTTTCGTTCTCCATCATTCGGTGGCCGCGACCGTGTCTGCACGGTCGCGGCCACCGTCGCACAGGAAGTGAGTAGTGCTCATGAAACTTGCGGTCATCCCCGGTGACGGCATCGGTGTCGAGGTCACAGCGGAAGCGCTGAAAGTGCTCCGCGCGCTCGTCCCGGACCTCGCGACGACCGAGTACGACCTCGGCGCCCGCCGGTACAACACGACGGGTGAACTGCTGCCCGATGCCGATCTCGCCGCGATTCGCGAGCACGACGCGATCCTTCTCGGCGCCATCGGTGATCCGTCGGTCACCCCCGGTGTCCTCGAACGCGGTCTCCTCCTGAACATGCGGTTCGCGCTCGACCACCACGTCAATCTCCGTCCGGCACGGCTGTACCCGGGAGCGAAGTCGCCGCTCGCCGCCGACCACGAGATCGATTTCGTCGTCGTCCGTGAAGGCACCGAGGGGCCGTACACCGGTAACGGGGGAGCGATCCGGGTGGGAACGCCGCACGAGATCGCCACCGAGGTGTCGGTGAACACCTGGTTCGGAGCCGAGCGTGTGGTGCGGTACGCCTTCGAGCTCGCGCAGACCCGCCGGAAGCACCTGACGCTGATCCACAAGACCAACGTCCTGTCCAATGCCGGTGCGATCTGGACACGGGCCATCGAGACGGTGGGGAAGGAATTCCCCGACGTCACGACGGCCTACTGCCATATCGATGCGGCGACGATCTACATGGTCGACGACCCGTCGCGGTTCGACGTCATCGTCACCGACAATCTGTTCGGCGACATCGTCACCGACCTCGCCGGTGCGGTGACCGGTGGCATCGGTCTGGCCGCGAGCGGCAACATCGATGCTTCCGGCACCAACCCGTCGATGTTCGAGCCCGTCCACGGTTCGGCTCCGGACATCGCCGGCAAGGGCATCGCCGATCCCACCGCGGCGATCCTGTCCACCGCACTGCTGCTGCGCCATCTCGGACGCGAGCAGGACGCTGCCCGCGTCGAGCGAGCCGTCGAGGCCGATCTCTCGACCCGTGGCACCGGTCCGATCGTGACCACCGAGATCGGCGACCGCATCACCGCCGCGCTCTGACGTTCCCGTGTGGCTCCGTCGGGTACCTGCCGGAGCCACACGGTCCGTCAGTCTTTCGGCACCACCGGAACCGCCGCCGCCGGAGCCACTGCGGCCAGCGCGAAGGCGATCGGAAACCCGGCCGCGGCGATGAGGCCGCCGAACACGGGCCCGACCGCCGCGGCGAACACGAACTGTCCCGTGTTCTGGATCCCGAGTGCACGACCTCCCCAGAACGGTCCGGCGATCTCGGCCACGGCGGTGAACGCCAACCCGTTCGGGGCCGACGTCAGGATCGACGCGACGAGCAGGACACCCACGGCGATCGGTGAGTTCGTCCACGCCGTGACGGAGAGCGCGATCATCGCCAGGACGACCGATACGGCGACGAGGCGCATCGGGGCAAGCCTGCTCCCGACGCGGTCGGACCACGCTCCGGTGACGACACGGCCGATCGCGCCGAGGATCTGGGCTGCCGTGATGACGAGACCGGCACCGACCTCGTCCCATCCGCGATCGGTGATCAACCACACCAGGGCATAGGTCCACACGACGTACTGCGGGATCACGAGCAGTATCGACGCGAGATGAATCCGCGTGAGGGACATCGAAGTTCGATACGGATTCGCAAGAACACCTGCGCGTTCGGCTTCGGTCCGGCCGGGGCGTGGCGGATCGGTCACACCGACGGCGCAGGCGACGGCCGCCCCACCGCACGCGAGCGCGGGAAACGCGAGAGCCCAGGCGATTCCGTGATCGCCCGCCAGTGTCGGAATGACGAGGGCGCCCGCGGCGACGCCCAGCGGTACCGACATCTGCCGGATCCCCATCGCGAGGCCGCGCCGGTGCGGAGGGAACCATCCGACGACGACCCGGCCGCTCGCCGAGTTGGCGCTCACGGCGCCGGCTCCCGCGCACATCAGCAGCACACCGAGCAGGGCCGCGGAGGTCGTGCGGGAGAGTTCCACGGATGTCGTCGCGCTCGCGGCACCCATCGCGGTGCCGGCGATTCCCAGTCCGGCGGTGAGCGCGAGACGCTCACCGAAACGATCCGCGATCGCACCCCACACGACGAGGGTGAACACGCCGCCGAGCAGTGGTGCGCCGGCGAGTGTCCCGGCCTGGGCGAGGGTGAGGCCGGTGTCCTCGTCGAGGGTCGGGATGAGGAAGGCGACGCCGTTGATCACCGTGGCCTGCGCGGCCTGGGCGAAGACGCCGAGCGCGAGGATGAGCCACCGCCGCCGGCCGATGTCCGGACTATCCATTTCTCTCACTATCTGAGATGACTGTTCCGTTATGTGGAATTCGATCCGGACTCTACCTCCCGGCCACCCGGCAGTCGATCGCCGTGTGCGCACCCCGTTAGACTCCGGACATGCGCCTTGGTCGAATTGCCAGCCCGGATGGAGTCGCGTTCGTGAGCGTGGAGGGGGAGGGGGAGTCCGCGAGGGTGAAGGAGATCGCCGAGCATCCCTTCGGCAATCCCACCTTCACGGGCCGGAGCTGGCCCCTCGCCGACGTGCGGATTCTCGCCCCGATCCTCGCCACCAAGGTGATCGCGGTGGGCCGCAACTACGCCGCGCACGCGGCCGAATTCGGCAGCGATGTCCCCGACGAGCCCATGATCTTCCTCAAGCCCAACACCTCGATCGTGGGGCCGGGAGCGCCGATCGTGATTCCACCCTCCACCTCGCTCGTCCATCACGAGGCGGAACTTGCGGTGGTCATCGGCCGCCCCTGCAAGGACGTTCCCGCCGCGAAGGCGCGGGAGGCGATCCTCGGGTACACGATCGCCAACGACGTGTCCGCTCGCGACCATCAGCGCACGGACGGCCAGTGGGGTCGCGCCAAGGGGTACGACACCTTCTGTCCTCTCGGGCCGTGGATCGAGACCGACATCGATGCCTCCGATCTCGAGATCTCGTCCGAGGTCGACGGGCAGATCCGGCAGCGCAGCCGGACGTCGAAGATGGTGCACGACATCCCGAAGCTCGTCGAGTGGATCTCCGGTGTCATGACGCTGCTCCCGGGCGACATCATCCTCACCGGTACGCCCGAGGGGGTGGGGCCCATCGAGCCGGGGAACACGGTCTCGATCACAGTCGAGGGCATCGGTACGCTCACCAACCCGGTCGTCGCGAAGGGATCCTGACAGGAACTCGCGGCAGGGCGGATAGCCTGGGATGGTCTCCCGTCGATCCTCAACCCTGAGCGAGTCATGACCACCAGCGAAGTACGCGTACGTTTCTGCCCGTCACCGACCGGAACCCCGCACGTGGGTCTGGTGCGCACCGCCCTGTTCAACTGGGCTTTCGCGCGTCATCACGGCGGCACCTTCGTGTTCCGCATCGAAGACACCGACGCCGCACGCGACACCGAGGAGTCGTACCAGGCGATCCTCGGCGCGCTCCGGTGGCTGGGTCTCGAATGGGACGAGGGCCCGGAGGTCGGCGGACCGTACGAGCCGTACCGGCAGTCGCAGCGGCGCGACCTGCATCTCGAGATCGTGCAGAAGCTCGTCGACGCCGGCGAGGCCTACGAGTCGTTCTCGACGCCGGAAGAGGTCGAGGAGCGGCACAAGGCCGCCGGTCGCGACCCGAAGCTCGGCTACGACAACTTCGACCGCGACCTCACCCCGGAGCAGCGGCAGGCCTTCCTCGACGAGGGCCGGAAGCCGGTCGTGCGACTGCGCATGCCCGACGAGGACCTCACCTGGAACGACCTCGTCCGCGGCGAGACCACCTTCAAGGCGGGTTCGGTGCCCGACTTCGCGCTCACCCGGGGCAACGGCATCCCGCTCTACACGCTCGTCAATCCCGTCGACGACGCGCTGATGAAGATCACGCACGTCCTGCGCGGTGAGGACCTGCTGTCGTCGACCCCGCGTCAGCTCGCGCTGTATGCGGCGCTGCAGCGCATCGGCGTCACCGATTTCACACCCGAGTTCGGCCACCTGCCGTTCGTGATGGGGCAGGGCAACAAGAAGCTCTCCAAGCGCGACCCGGAGTCCAACCTCTTCCTGCACCGCGATCGCGGGTTCATCCCCGAGGGCCTGCTCAACTACCTCGCCCTGCTCGGCTGGGGTCTCGCCGACGACCGCGACGTGTTCTCCCTCGACGAGATGGTGGCGGCCTTCGAGATCTCCAAGGTCAACTCGAACCCGGCCCGGTTCGACCAGAAGAAGGCCGACGCGATCAACGCCGAGCACATCCGCCTGCTCGAACCGGCGGAGTTCGCCGCGCGCCTGAAGACCTATCTCGTGGAGCACGGCAGGATCGGGGCCGAGGTCGACGACGCGCTCTTCCGCACGGCCGCCGATCTCGTGCAGACCCGCATCGTGGTGCTCGGCGACGCCTGGGATCTGCTGAAGTTCCTGTTCGTCGACGAGGCCGACTTCACGCTCGACGAGGCATCCGCGGCGAAGAACCTCAAAGAGGATGCCGCGCCGGTGCTCGACGCCTCCCTCACGGCCCTCGAGGGCCTGGCCGACTGGACCACCCCGGCGATCGAGGAGGCGTTGAAGAGCGCGCTGATCGAGGGCCTGGAACTCAAGCCGAGGAAGGCCTTCGCGCCCGTGCGGGTCGCGGTGACCGGATCGCACGTCAGCCCTCCGCTCTACGAGTCGATGGAGTTGCTCGGCCGGGAGCGCACGCTCGCCCGGCTGCGCGCCGGCCGCACTCGTATCGCCTGACGAGTCCGTCCTCTCGGCCCGCCGCCTGCTCCCGGCGACGGGCCGAGATGGTGTCCGGGCTCGATTTCGGTGCTCTGACCAGCCGATTTGTAGTTCATGGCGGGGTTGGTGCTAATCTTCTTCTCGGTTCGGAACGGAGACCGCAGCGCGAGAGCGCGGGCCGACGGAACAGACCATTGGGGTATGGTGTAATTGGCAACACAGCTGATTCTGGTTCAGCCATTCTAGGTTCGAGTCCTGGTACCCCAGCTGAGGCGCGGTGGTTTGCCCGCAGCGCCTCGGCCAGCTATGCTGGCTGAGCTTCCTTCGGGGAGCGAAGAGAAGAAGTTCCATAGGCCCCCGTCGTCTAGCGGCCTAGGACGCCGCCCTCTCACGGCGGTAGCGTGGGTTCGAATCCCATCGGGGGTACAACGGACTCCCACCGATCTGCGGTTCGGTGGGTGTTTCTTCTCTCCGAAGGCACCGATCGGTCGGTGCCGAGGAAAGTTCCAGGCCCCCGTCGTCTAGCGGCCTAGGACGCCGCCCTCTCACGGCGGTAGCGTGGGTTCGAATCCCATCGGGGGTACA
>NZ_JARDJE010000012.1:0-4137 GCF_048957735.1 Rhodococcus sp. As11 | reverse complement strand
ACCACGAAGGCTCTCCGATCCTCGATCGGGGAGCCTTTCGCGTATCCGGGGTCAGTGTGCGGTGGACGGAAGATAGGCCGCCGTCGTGCCGCCGATCGCCATGGCGGGCATCCCGAGCTTGCGGTGGTCCCACGAGCGCACCCGCACGGGCACCACGCGCACGGCCACCCGCTTGTTCATCATCTGCTCCACCACGGGACGCGCCTCGTCCGTGTACGGGGCGGTGTACCGCTCCCACACGTCGCGGCAGACGTCGAACAGCCGGTCGTGGTCGTCGACGATCTCTGCCCGCCCCTCGATCGATACGCCGCGCAACTGGTCGTAGGTGTCTCCGGCCTCGACGAGGACGGTGACACGGTCGTCGCGGCGAAGGTTGACGACCTTCTGCGACTTCGACTTCGTCTCGAACCAGATCTCCCCGCCCAGTACCGCGTACCACATGGCGACGAGATGCGGGGTGCCCGTCGGTCCGAGGGTCGCGAGGTTCGCGACCCGGCTGCGGTGGAGGAACTCGTCGATCTCCGAGTCCGTCATCGTGATGTCTGCGCGGCGGTTCGTTCCCATGCGAAGCACTGTGGCACAGGGTGGGGCCGCACGCCCGGGTTCCTCCCGCTCCCGCCCGGGAGGTGGCCCGCGCGTGCGTTCCGGCTTCAGAGACGCTTCTGGAGCGCCTCCGCGGCGGCGAGGAGGTCGGCGGCCCATCGGGCACCCGGTCGGCGGCCCATACGGTCGATGGGACCCGATACGGAGATCGCGGCGATCACGGCGCCGGCGTTGTCGCGGACGGGTGCGGCGACCGAGGCCACACCGGGCTCGCGTTCGGCGGCGCTCTGGGCCCAGCCGCGGCGGCGGACCTCGACGAGGACGCGTTCGCCGAACGCGGCCTCGGGAAGAATGGCGCGCTGGGTCGCCGTATCGGCCCACGCGAGCAGAACTTTCGCACCGGAACCGGCCGTCATGGGAAGGCGCGCCCCGACAAGGACCGTGTCGCGCAGGCCGGTCGGGGGTTCGAGGGCCGCGACGCAGACCCGCTGGGTGCCCTCGCGGCGGTACAACTGCACGCTCTCTCCGGTGATCTCGCGTAGGCGGGGGAGTACGAGAGAGGCGGCCTCGACGAGGGTGTCGCCTGCGCCCGCGGACAATTCGGCCAGTCCGGGACCGGGACGCCACTGCCCGTCGCTGTCGCGCATGAGCAGGCGGTGGACCTCGAGGCCGACTGCGAGACGGTGCGCGGTGGCGCGGGGCAGGCCCGTCCGTGCGCACAACTCGTTGAGGTTGCACGGTTGTTCGGCAACCGCGTGGAGGACTGCCATCGCTTTGTCCAGCACTCCGATCCCGCTATGCTGTCTCATAGGTCGATACCTCCGTCTCGCATAATGGGAAGCATATCGCATGCCGAGAGCGGTGGGGACGACGCCATACGCGGCCGGACAGCCCCCGGGATTCGCGTTCGTCACGTACGACAAGGTGGAGAAGATGGCTGGAAAGACTCTGGCGGAGAAGGTGTGGGACCAGCACGTGGTCGTGCGCGGTGAAGGAGAGGGATCGGCACGACAGCCCGACCTCATCTACATCGACCTGCACCTCGTACACGAAGTGACCAGCCCGCAGGCCTTCGACGGCCTCCGGCTGGCCGGACGCCCGCTCCGGCGCCCCGATCTCACGATCGCCACCGAGGATCACAACGTCCCCACGGTGGACATCGACAAGCCCATCGCCGACCCGGTCTCGCGCACGCAGGTCGAGACCCTGCGTCGTAACTGCGAGGAGTTCGGTGTCCGGCTGCATCCCATGGGCGATCTCGATCAGGGCATCGTCCACGTGGTCGGTCCGCAGCTCGGACTCACCCAGCCCGGTATGACGGTGGTCTGCGGCGACAGCCACACGTCCACGCACGGCGCATTCGGTGCCCTCGCAATGGGAATCGGCACCAGTGAGGTCGAACACGTCATGGCCACACAGACGCTGTCGTTGCGGCCGTTCAAGACGATGGCGATCAACGTCGACGGCGCGTTGGCGCCCGGAGTGACGAGCAAGGACCTCATCCTCGCGATCATTGCGAAGATCGGTACCGGCGGCGGACAGGGCTACGTCCTCGAATACCGCGGCGAGGCGATCCGCGCGCTGTCGATGGAAGCGCGGATGACCATCTGCAACATGTCGATCGAGGCAGGTGCCCGCGCAGGCATGATCGCACCCGACGAGACCACCTACGAATTCGTCAAGGGCCGGCCGCACGCCCCGGAGGGCGCAGACTGGGACGCCGCCGTCGAGGCGTGGGAGCAGCTGAAGACCGACGACGACGCGGTTTTCGACGCCGAGGTCCACATCGACGGCAGCGCTCTGACGCCCTTCGTCACGTGGGGTACCAACCCGGGCCAGGGCGCACCCCTCGGATCCACGGTTCCGGTACCCGAGGAGATCGCGGACGAAACCGAGCGGTCTGCCGCGGAGAAGGCGTTGCGCTACATGGATCTCGAGCCGGGGATGCCGCTGCGCGATGTGAAGATCGACACCGTCTTCGTCGGGTCGTGCACCAACGGCCGCATCGAGGATCTGCGTGCGGTGGCGGATGTCCTGAAGGGCCGCAAGGTCGCCGACGGCGTCCGGATGCTCGTCGTGCCGGGCTCGATGCGGGTGCGGGCACAGGCGGAGGACGAAGGCCTCGGCGAGATCTTCACCGCCGCAGGCGCCGAGTGGCGTCAGGCGGGATGCTCGATGTGCCTGGGCATGAACCCCGACCAGCTGGCGCCGGGTGAACGCTCCGCGTCGACATCGAACCGGAATTTCGAAGGACGGCAGGGCAAGGGCGGACGGACGCATCTCGTCTCGCCGGCCGTGGCCGCCGCAACCGCGGTGCGGGGAACGCTTTCCGCACCGGCGGATCTGGACTAGACCACAGGACCGACGAGGAGAATTTTCGATGGAAGCCTTCACTACCCACAAGGGCATCGGCGTCCCGCTGCGCCGGTCCAACGTCGACACGGATCAGATCATTCCGGCCGTCTACCTGAAGCGTGTCACCCGTACGGGATTCGAGGACGGTCTGTTCGCCGCGTGGCGCAACGACCCGTCCTTCGTGCTCAACACCCCGCCCTTCGACCGCGGCAGCGTTCTCGTCGCCGGACCGGATTTCGGCACCGGCTCGTCGCGTGAGCATGCGGTGTGGGCGTTGTCGGATTACGGATTCCGGGTCGTCATCTCGTCCCGGTTCGCCGACATCTTCCGCGGCAACGCCGGAAAGGCCGGTCTGCTCGCCGCCCAGGTCTCGCAGGACGACGTCGAACTGCTGTGGAAACTCATCGAACAGCAGCCCGGACTCGAACTGGAGGTGGATCTCGAGAACCGGACCGTGACCGCCGGAACCACCGTGGTGCCGTTCACCATTGACGACTACACCAGGTGGCGTCTGCTCGAGGGTCTCGACGACATCGGATTGACATTGCGCCAGGTAGACGCGATTTCCGAGTACGAAAAGTCAAGGCCGTCATGGAAACCGAGTACCCTTCCGGCGCCCTGAAAACACCCTCCGGGCACACCCCGTCCGGGCCCGGTCCGACACTCCCGTCGGGCCGGGCCCGGATGTATTTGCATGAGAATCCGCGTGGCACATAGACTCTTGCCCGTTTGCGGGTCTACCGTGGACTGGAGTCGGTCTGACGGTGGACCGTGTATGTGCGGAGGAAATCAATGAACAAGGCAGAACTGATCGACGTTCTGACCGAGAAACTCGGTTCGGACAGGCGCACCGCTACCGCGGCCGTCGAGCACATGGTGGACGCCATCGTTCGCGCCGTGCACGAGGGTAAGAGCGTCACCATCACCGGATTCGGTGTCTTCGAGAAGCGTCGCCGGGCCGCTCGTGTCGCCCGGAACCCGCGCACGGGTGAGACGGTCAAGGTCAAGCCGACCTCGGTGCCGGCCTTCCGTCCCGGCCAGTCCTTCAAGAACATCATCGCGGGCACCCAGAAGCTTCCCGCTTCGGGTCCGGCCGTGAAGCGCGGTGCGGCTGCAGCGGCCAAGAAGACCGCGGCAGCCAAGAAGGCGGCCAAGAAGACTGCGGCGAAGAAGACCACCGCCACCAAGTCGACCGCGGCGAAGAAGACCACCGCGGCCAAGTCGACGCCGGCGAAGAAG
>NZ_JARDJE010000011.1:0-108417 GCF_048957735.1 Rhodococcus sp. As11 | reverse complement strand
AAGAAGACCACCGCCACCAAGTCGACCGCGGCGAAGAAGACCACCGCGGCCAAGTCGACGCCGGCGAAGAAGACCACCGCCACCAAGTCGACCGCGGCGAAGAAGACCACCGCGGCGAAGAAGACCCCGGCGAAGAAGACCACGGCTCGCAAGAGCGCCAAGAAGTAGAAGTCACCCTCGATGCTGCCTGCACACGTGCGGGCAGCACAGGTGCGGCGACGGCGGCCACCGGACATCCGGTGGCCGCCGTCGCGCGTTACGGGTCAGATGCTCTCGTCGTCCACGGTGGGGCGGCCGGTGGGAAGAGGACTGTCGATGTGGTCTGCCGCGACCAGGCGGTCGCCGCGCAGAGACAACACCCACATGCTCGCCTTCCGATTCCGTGCCGGAGGCAGCACGAGACCGTCGCGCTCCGCCCACCACTCGAGCAGTGGCGGGATCACCTTGCCCTGACTACAGATCACGGGTGTACCGGGACCGGACGCGATCTCCAGCGCCCGCTTGCGGCCGCGGTCCGGGTCGGCGCGGTACTCCTCTTCGGACAAGGACGGTTCGAGCGAGACCTCGAGCCCGTGCCGGGAGGCGAACGGTTCGACCGTCGCGGTGCACCGTGTGCGATCGGCCGATACCACCCGATCGCCGCCGAACGCCGTCAGTTGCGGAACGAGAGCGGTGGCCTGGGCACGTCCGGACGCGTCGAGGGGACGGTAGCGGTCGTCGCCCTTGTACTTCTTACGACTTCCGGCCTTGGCGTGGCGGACGATCAGAGCGGTGGTGGTGTCGAGCGGCACGCGACGGAATCGGCGCAGGACACTGCGGTCCATCGGGTACGACAGGAGATCGAAAGCGTCTCCGGGGGTCACCCAACGCAATTCGTCCACCTCGTCGTTGGGTGTGAACTGCCCGTCGACGGTGCGTGCGGCCCAGTAGTCGACCCTCTTGAGTTTGCGGTGCCCCGGAACCGGGTAGACCACTTTTCCGAGGCTGCGTCCGAGTGCGGCGCGGAACCCGGTCTCCTCTTCGATCTCCCGCACCGCGGCGACCACGGCGGTCTCGCCCGCGTCGAGTTTGCCCTTCGGGAAGGACCAGTCGTCGTAACGGGGACGGTGTACGAGGGCGACCTCCGCATCGTACGGAGCGTTCTCGGCGGCGCCCCGCCACAGGACCGCACCCGCCGCGAAGATGTTGGCCTTCACGGGCTTGTCGCGTGATTCGGTCAACGTTTCCTCCACCTCAGGACGAGCGGCTACGCATGAGTTCGACCTGGTGGTCGCGGGCAGCTGTGCCCGGCTCGGGCGACGCCGTCCAGGTGCCGTCGCCCTCGAGAATCCAGCAGCGTGTCGCCGGATCCAACGCAGAATCGAAAATGCCGTCCAACTGCGTTGCGAGCCGGGTGTTCTTCACCTGCACCATCACTTCGACCCGACGATCGAGATTCCGGTGCATCATGTCGGCGCTGCCGATCCAGTACTCGTCGCTGCCGCGGAAATGGAACAGTCGCGAGTGCTCGAGAAAGCGGCCCAGAATCGATCGCACCGTGATGTTCTCGCTCAAACCGGGCACCCCGGGCTTGAGCGCACAGATCCCGCGCACGACCACCTCCACCCGGACCCCCGCGCGGGATGCGCGGTAGAGCGCGTCGATCACCTGCTCGTCGACGAGCGCGTTGGCCTTGAGCCGGATCCCGCTGGGACGACCGGCGTTGTGGTGCTCGATCTCACGCTCGACGCGCTGGACGATGCCCTTGCGGACCCCGTGCGGTGCGACGAGCAGATTGCGGTACTGGGCCTTTCGGGAGTATCCGGTGAGGGTGTTGAACAGGTCGGTCAGGTCGGCGCCGATCTCGGGGGAGGACGTGAGCAGGCCGACGTCCTCGTACAGGCGGGCGGTCTTCGGGTTGTAGTTGCCCGTGCCGATATGGCAGTAGCGGCGGATCGTCGACCCCTCGCGTCGCACGACCAGACAGGTCTTGCAGTGGGTCTTGAGACCGACGAGTCCGTATACGACGTGGACACCGGCCTGTTCGAGCTTGCGGGCCCACTTGATGTTGGCCTGCTCGTCGAATCGGGCCTTGATCTCCACCAGCGCGACGACCTGTTTGCCGGCCTCGGCCGCGGCGATCAGGGCGTTGACGATGGGCGAGTCGCCCGACGTCCGGTACAGCGTCTGCTTGATCGCGAGCACCTGGCTGTCGGCCGCGGCCTGCTCGATGAACCGCTGGACGCTCGTGGAGAACGAGTCGTACGGATGGTGGACGAGGATGTCGCCTTCGCGGAGAGTCGAGAACACGCTCTTCGGGGTCTCGCGCTCACCGAACGCGGGATGGGTCGCCGGCACGAAGGGCGCATCCTTCAGATCCGGACGGTCGACGGCGTGCACCTGCCACAGCGACGACAGGTCGAGCAGACCCGGCAGCTGGACGACGTCGACCCGGTCGACGTCGAGCTCACGCAGCAGGAGTTCGAGCATGTGCTCGGTCATGTCGTCCGACACCTCGAGTCGCACGGGAGAACCGAAGCGCCGCCGGGCGAGTTCGCGTTCGAGGGCCTGGAGGAGATCCTCGTCACGGTCCTCCTCGACCTCGAAGTCGGCGTTGCGGGTGACGCGGAAGGCGTGGTGCTCGACGATCTCCATACCGGGGAACAGGACGTCGAGGTGGGCGGCGATCAGCTCCTCGAGGGGGAGGAAGGCCGGCAGCCCGTGCGACGAACCCGCCCGATCGACCCGCACGAAGCGATCGACGTTGTCGGGCACCTTCACGCGCGCGAAGTGCTCCCCCGAGGACTGCGAATCCTTGACGGTGACAGCGAGGTTGAGGGACAGGCCGCTGATGTAGGGGAAGGGGTGGGCGGGATCGACCGCGAGCGGTGTCAGCACGGGGAAGACCTGCTCGGCGAAATACTGTGTCAGACGGTCGCGTTCGGTCGGTGTCAGATCCGACCACCGGATGATCGAGATCCCTTCGGCTGCCAGAGCGGGCAGCACCGAATCGAGGAAGACCTGTGCCTGACGCCCGGCAAGTTCTCGCGTGCTCGAGGCGATGAGGGCGAGCTGAGCGCGGGGAGACAGCCCATCGGCCGACCGGACCGACAGTCCCGTCTCGGCGCGCCGTTTGAGACCGGCGACCCGCACCATGTAGAACTCGTCGAGATTCGACGCGAAGATCGCGAGGAACTTTGCGCGTTCGAGCAACGGCTGCGAGGTGTCCTCCGCGAGCGCGAGCACGCGGGCGTTGAAATCGAGCCAGCTCTGTTCCCGGTTGAGATAGCGGTCGACGGGAAGCGTGTTGTCGTGATCGGTCGTCGACTGCAGGCCGGTCGCGGCCGGAGGCGCGCTGGTGGCGGTGGCCACACGACCGGAAGATCGTGCGACGCCGGACGGAGCCGCGTTCTCGGAACTCGTGGGTTCGGGGGAATCGCCGTTGGTCACCTGTTCATTGTGGCAGAGCCGCGGCTCCTCGCAGCGCTGTCGCATCGGTGACGAAGAGGGAATTCGAGGCCGTCCAGCACGGCCGCGGTGGCCGGCCCGACGCCGAGCTGCACTGCGGCGGCAAGATCGTCCGGTGTGTCCACATCGAGTCGCAGGCCCGGAAGTGCGTCCGGCACCGGGTATGCGCCGGCCCCGACATGACGGTGGGCCGATTCCGGTCCGAACGCCAGCGGCGGCAGGGTGCCGCGCACGCAGTGCAGCAACGCTGTCGTACCCCTCGATGTGTGGTCGGCCACGACGGCCGTCCCCGTCCGGCGCGCCGTCTCGCGTGCGAGCGCGAAGTCGCCGGGTCGCAAGGACGGCAGGTCGGCCTGCAGGACCACGAGTTCGGCATCGGGTGCGAGGTCGCGCACCCGGCGGGCCGCTGCGCGCAGCGCGGCATTGAGCGGATCGGGGGAGCCGGGCGGGACGTGGTCGGGAAGGACGTCCGCGTCGCATGCCCGCGCGACGACCGCGACGCGGTCGTCGGCCGTGACGACGGTGACCGTCACGTCTCCGGCGGACAGCGCCGCCGTGACGGTGTCCTGCAGCATCGCGAGCACCAGCGATTCCCGTGCCACCGGGTCGAGAACATGGGCGAGCCGCGACTTCGCCAGGCCGAGGGCCTTGACGGGGACGAGCACGTGCGTCGCGGACATTGCCCGATTGTGCCATCAGCGACGAGTTCGGCCACTGCGCGGTCGACCGGCGCGGTCGGTGTGGCACGCGGTCCGTCCACCGACTCGGCACGGTGCCGTGGGGCCTGCGCGATACTGGGTACGACCGTGGGTGGTGACCGCCCGTGCCGGGCATCGGACGAGAGTGAGGATCGCGTGACCACAGCAGCAGTTCTGGGCGCGGGTTCGTGGGGGACGGCGTACGCCAAGGTGTTGGCCGACGCCGGAACGGACGTGACGATCTGGGCGCGACGCGAGGAGGTGGCGCGCGGCATCGCGGAACGGCACGAGAACTCCGATTATCTGCCCGGTGTGGAACTGCCGCACTCGCTGAAGGCCACCGCCGATCACCGGGTGGCGGTGGCGGGCGCCGACTTCGTCGTCCTCGCCGTACCGAGCCAGACCCTGCGCACCAATCTCGAGGCGTGGAAGGCGGATATCGGATCCGACGTCACACTTCTGAGTCTCGCCAAGGGAATCGAGAGCGGCACCCTGATGCGCATGAGTCAGGTGATCGGTCAGGTCACCGGCGCCGAGCAGAATCGGATCGCCGTGTTGTCCGGCCCCAACCTCGCTCGGGAGATCGCCGAGGGGCAACCGGCCGCGACGGTGATCGCGTGCCCCGATTCGACCCGTGCCATGGAGATTCAGAAGTCTTGCGCGACAAAGTATTTCCGTCCGTACACCAATTCGGACGTGATCGGTTGCGAGATCGGCGGCGCGTGCAAGAACGTCATCGCACTCGCCTGCGGCATGGCCGCCGGTATCGGACTCGGTGAGAACACCGTGGCGAGCATCATCACCCGCGGTCTCGCCGAGATCACCCGTCTCGGAACCGCCCTCGGGGCGAAGCCGGCCACGCTCGCCGGCCTCGCCGGCGTCGGCGATCTCGTCGCGACGTGCACCTCCCCGCTGTCGCGCAACCGTTCGTTCGGCGAACGCCTCGGCCGCGGCGAATCGCTCGAGAGCGCACAGGAGGCCACCCACGGCCAGGTGGCCGAAGGGGTCAAGTCGTGCACCTCGGTCCGCGCCCTCGCGGCGAGCTACGACGTCGAGATGCCGCTCACCGACGCCGTACATCGCGTGTGCCACGAAGGCATGTCGGTACCGGATGCGATCGGGCAGCTGCTCGGGCGCCGGATCAAGCCGGAATGAGCCGCATGACGGGCGATTCGACACGCTGCGTGAAGGCGGTTGCACACGAAGGCGTTCCGGGCTCCCCGTTGCAGGCGGGACCGGTCTTCGCCGCGCCGTACCTCCTCGGCGAGGACGAACGCGACGACGTCGATACCTACGCGCGGGCCTCGAATCCCGGCTGGCGCGCACTCGAATCGGCGCTCGCCGCGCTCGAACACGCCTCGGCGGTGCGCGTCGTCGGCTCGGGCATGTCGGCGATCACGGTCGCGTTGCGATCGCTCGTGGCCCCGGGCAGCACGGTCGTCGTCCCCTCCGACGGCTACTACCAGGTGCGCAAGTTCGCCACCGGATATCTCGCACCGCACGGCATCGAGGTGCACGAACTCTCCGTCGCCGAATTCGCGGACGGCTCGCTGCGGCGCGTGCTCGACGGCGCGGGGAAGGGAGCGGTCGTCCTCGCCGAGACACCGTCGAATCCCGGTCTCGACACGGTGGATCTGCGTGCGACCGCGGCGGCGTGCCGTCGCGCCGGGGCATTGCTGCTCGTCGACAACACCACCGCCACCCCGCTCGGGCAGCGTCCGCTCGACCTCGGGGCCGACGTCGTGGTGGCCAGTGGCACGAAATCGCTCAGCGGGCACAGCGACCTGCTGTTCGGATATGTCGCCGTCGCCGATCCCGGTCTGCTGCCCGCGATCGACCGGGAGCGGTTGCTCTCGGGAACCGTCCTGGGGCCCTTCGAGACCTGGCTCGCGCACCGCAGCCTCGGCACCGCCGGGCTGCGCTTCGATCGGCAGTGCGCCAACGCGCTCGCCGTCGCCGCGATGCTGCTCGGGCACCCCGCCGTCACCGACGTCCGTTATCCCGGACTCGTCTCCGACCGGGCGCATGCCGTGGCCGCCGGGCAGATGAGCCGATTCGGTCCCTTGCTCACCTTCCGGTTGCCCGGCCGCGACGAGGTGCACCGTTTCGTCCGCGCCGCCACGCTGGTCGCGCCGGCCACCAGTTTCGGCGGCATCCACACCACCGCGGATCGCCGTGCACGCTGGGGCGATGCCGTGCCGGAGGGATTCGTCCGGTTGTCGTGCGGAATCGAGGACACCGCCGATCTTCTCGCCGATCTCGACGCGGCGCTGAACGCACGCTGAGCGAGGGCGGATGCCCGGTGTGGACGGGACTCGGCTGGGTCTCGGCGAGGCGCTACCGGTACGGTGCGACACGTGAGTACGCCCCGCACCCGGGTGGCCGTCGTCTTCGGTGGTCGCAGCAACGAACATTCCGTGTCCTGCATCTCGGCAGGCAGCATCCTGCGCCATCTCGACCCGGAGAAGTACGAGGTCGTGCCCATCGGCATCACTCCCGAGGGTGCCTGGGTTCTCGGTGACGCCGACCCCGCTCGCCTCGCCGCGGCCGGTCGCGAGCTGCCCGTCGTCGCCGGTGACGGCTCCGATCTCGTCCTCACCGCGGATCCCACCCGCGGGGGCGACATCGTCGCCCTCGACGAGGGTTCCTACGGCCGGGTGCTCGCATCGGTCGACGTGGTGTTCCCGGTCCTGCACGGCGCCTACGGCGAGGACGGCACCATCCAGGGACTCCTCGAACTGGCGAACATCCCGTACGTGGGTCCCGGTGTCCTCGCCAGCGCCGCCGGTATGGACAAGGAGTTCACCAAGAAGCTGCTCGCGGCCGAAGGGCTCCCCGTCGGTTTCCAGATCGTCATGCGCCCCGGCACCGCGATCCTCACCGAGGAGCAGAAGGCCCGTCTGGGCCTGCCCGTCTTCGTCAAGCCCGCCCGCGGCGGGTCGTCGATCGGTATCAGCCGCGTGGCCGACTGGGCGGCCTTCGACGCCGCGGTCGCCAAGGCCCGAGAGCACGACCCGAAGGTCATCGTCGAGTCCGCGATCATCGGGCGTGAGGTCGAGTGCGGCGTGCTCGAATTCCCGGACGGTGACGTGCGGGCGAGCGTGGTGGCGGAGATCCGCATGCCCGACACCTCCGGCGACCACGAGGCGTTCTACGACTTCGACACGAAGTATCTCGACGACGTCTGCGAATTCGACGTGCCGGCGAAGCTCGACGAGGAGACCTCCGACCGGATCCGCGAACTCGCGGTCCGGGCCTTCCGGGCCCTCGACTGCCACGGCCTGTCCCGCGTCGACTTCTTCGTCACCGAGGACGGACCGGTGATCAACGAGATCAACACGATGCCCGGTTTCACGTCGATCTCGATGTACCCGCGGATGTGGGAGGCCACCGGCGTCGAGTACGCCGAGCTGCTGTCGATCCTGGTGGAGACGGCGCTCGTGAGGGGCACCGGCCTGCGCTAGCGGCACGCGGCCTGTCGGCCACCGCCAGGACCCGACTAGGCTGGACCCATGACTGCCGTGACCCCCGACTCAGCTGCGACCGACGCCGGCACGGACATCCGCGAAGCCGTCCACGAGGCCGCGCGTCGTGCCCGTGTGGCCTCGCGCCGGCTCGCGCTGCTCACCACCACCGAGAAGGACGCGGCACTGCACGCCGCCGCCGACGCTCTGCTCGCTGCCGCCGACACCGTCCTCGCCGCGAACGCGGAGGACATCGAGGCCGCCCGCGCCGGTGGCACCGAGGAGGCCATCCTCGACCGGCTGCGCCTGACCTCCGCCCGGATCGACGGGATCGCCGCCGGCCTGCGCCAGGTGGCCGGACTGCCCGACCCGATCGGCGGAGTGGTCCGCGGCTCGACCCTGCCCAACGGTCTCGAGCTGCGTCAGGTTCGCGTCCCGCTGGGCGTGGTCGGAATGGTGTACGAAGCCCGCCCGAACGTCACGGTCGACGCCTTCGGTCTGGCACTGAAATCCGGCAACGCCGCACTGCTGCGCGGTTCGTCGTCCGCGGCCCGGTCGAACGCCGCGCTCGTCGACGTGCTGCGCGCCGCGCTCGAGGAACAGGGCATCCCCGCCGATGCCGTGCAGCTGCTGCCGAGCGCCGACCGCTCGTCGGTCACCCATCTCATCCAGGCCCGGGGCCTGGTCGACGTGGTGATCCCCCGGGGTGGTGCCGGCCTGATCGCGGCCGTGGTCCGCGACGCCACCGTCCCCACGATCGAGACGGGCACGGGCAACTGCCACGTCTACGTCCACTCCGCGGCCGACCTCGCGATGGCCGAGAAGATCGTGATCAACGCGAAGACGCGCCGGCCCAGCGTGTGCAACACCGCGGAGACGATCCTCGTCGACAAGGCGATCGCGGACACCGCCGTCCCGAAGCTGTTGCAGGCCCTGCAGGAGCACAGCGTGACGGTCCACGGCGACCTGCCCGGCCTCGTGCCCGCGACCGAGCAGGACTGGTCGGACGAGTACCTCTCGCTCGACGTAGCCCTCGCAGTGGTCGACGACCTCGACGCCGCCGTCGACCACATCGACCGCTACGGCACCGGCCACACCGAAGCGATCGTCACCGCGGACCTCGCCGCCGCACGGGAGTTCACGACTCGGGTCGACGCCGCAGCCGTTATGGTCAACGCTTCGACGGCGTTCACGGACGGCGAGCAGTTCGGTTTCGGCGCGGAGATCGGTATCTCCACCCAGAAATTGCACGCCCGGGGTCCGATGGGCCTGCCCGAACTGACGTCCACGAAGTGGGTGGTGTGGGGCGACGGCCACACCCGCCCCGCCTGATCGTTACCGGTCCGACGAAAGGAACCAGCGTGGATCGTGCGCTGCCCACCACCCCGCCGATCTTCGCGGACGTCCAGGACGTGATCGATCGTCTGGCCGGTACCGGATATCTCGCCGACAAATCCACCGCGACCGCGGTGTTCCTCGCCGACCGTCTCGGCAAGCCGTTGCTGATCGAGGGACCCGCGGGCGTCGGCAAGACCGAACTGGCCCGGGCCGTCGCCGAGACCTCCGAGGCGGAACTGGTGCGTCTGCAGTGCTACGAGGGGGTCGACGAATCCCGCGCGCTGTACGAGTGGAACCACGCCAAGCAGATCCTGCGCATCCAGTCGGCGGGGGCGACCGCCGCGGCGGGTGAGTCGTGGGACCGCACCAGGGAGGACGTCTTCTCCGAGGAGTTCCTGCTGTCGCGGCCGTTGCTCACCGCGATCCGCCGGGAGGATCCGACGGTGCTGCTCGTCGACGAGGTCGACAAGGCCGACGTCGAGATCGAAGGTCTGCTGCTCGAGGTGCTCAGCGACTTCGCGGTCACGGTGCCCGAACTCGGTACGATCCGTGCCACCCGGAAGCCGTTCGTGGTGCTCACCTCGAACGCCACCCGCGAATTGTCGGAGGCGCTCAAACGGCGGTGCCTGTTCCTGCACCTGGACTTCCCCGACGCCGATCTCGAACGCCGGATCCTCGCGAGCCGGGTGCCCGACCTGCCCGACGCTCTCGCCGATCACCTCGTGCGCACGGTCCGGGTGCTCCGAAGTATGCAGCTCAAGAAGGTCCCGTCGGTGGCGGAGACCATCGACTGGGGCCGCACCCTGCTCGCCCTCGGACTCGACACCCTCGACGACAACGCGGTCCGCAGCACGCTCGGCGTGATCCTCAAACACCAGTCCGATCAGGTCCGCGCTGCCGCCGAGCTCCGGTTGAACTGACATGGCCGCAGCGCACCTTCCCGGATCCGCGGTGCCACCGGCACCCCACGGCCTGCCCGGGCACCTGGTCGGATTCGTGGAGGCGCTGCGTCGCCGCGGCATCGCGGTCGGCCCGTCCGAGACCGTCGACGCCGGACGCGTGATGACGGTGCTCGACCTCCTCGACCGGGAAGCCTTCCGCGAAGGTCTCGCCTGCACACTGCTCCGCCGCCCGACCCACCGTCCGACCTTCGACGCCCTGTTCGACCTGTGGTTCCCGCCCGCGATCGGACGGCGCGAGGCCGACGGTCCGCAGGTGAGCATTCCACGCACCCCGACAGGGGAGGTCGACCTCGACGCGCTGCGCGACCTGCTCGCCGAACTGTTGTCCGAGGAGTCGCCGGAGGCGCTCGAGGCCACCGAGATGCTCGTCTCCGGCATCGTGGACGAACTCGGTCGGTACGCATCGTCGAACGGACCGTCCTTCTCGGCCTACCAGGCGCTGCGGGACGTCTCCCCGGACACCCTGCTGACGAAGATCCTCGAGGGGCTCCTCGGAAACGGCACCCGGGAGGAACGCGACGACACCGCCTACGAGAGCGAGGTCGCGCGTCGCACCGCGGCCCAGCGGATCGCCGATTTCCGGGCCATGATCGAACGCGAGACCCGCCGCCGCACCGCCGAACAGCTCGGCCGCGAACGCGTCGAGAAGTACGGGGTGCCCAAGCTCGCCGAGGAAGTCGACTTCCTGCGCGCCTCCGACGCGGAACTCGTGGCCCTGCGCCGAAGCGTCGTGCCGCTCGCACGGCTGCTCGCGAGCCGTCTCGCCGCGCGCCGCCGCCGTGCCCGCGCCGGCGCCATCGACCTGCGCCGCACGCTGCGCAAGTCCATGTCCACCGGCGGTGTGCCCATCGATCCGGTGAACCGCAAGCCCCGGCCGGCGCGCCCGGAACTCGTCGTACTGTGCGACGTCTCCGGTTCCGTAGCCGGGTTCTCCCACTTCACGCTGCTGCTCGTGCACGCCCTGCGCGAACAGTTCTCCCGCGTGCGCGTGTTCGCATTCATCGACACCGCAGACGAGGTCACCCACTACTTCTCGGCCGGCGCCGAGCTGGGGGAGTCGATGTCGCGGATGCTGCGGGAAGCGAAGCTGATCACCTACGACGGTCACTCCGACTACGGCAACGCGCTGGGCAGCTTCGCCGAGAACCACGCCCACGCCCTGACCGGCCGCAGCTCGCTGCTGATCCTCGGCGACGGCCGCACCAACTACCGCAATCCGAACCTCGAAGCCCTCGACCATCTCGTGTCCGTCGCGCGCCACGCGTACTGGCTCAACCCCGAGCCGAAGGGGCAATGGGGTTCCGGCGACTCGGCCGCTCGCGTCTACAGCGAGGTCGTCACGATGCACGAGTGCCGGTCGGCGAAGCAGCTCGCGACGGTGGTGGCGAGTCTGCTCCCCGTGTGAACCCGTAAGCTGGACAACCGTGCATCAGCCAACGGATCGGCCCTCGGCCCCCAGGCGCCGCCTGGGCGTCATGGGCGGGACGTTCGACCCGATCCATCACGGACACCTCGTGGCGGCCAGTGAGGTCGCCGCGAGCTTCGACCTGGACGAAGTGATCTTCGTGCCCACCGGGCAACCCTGGCAGAAGACCGGCCGCGAGGTCAGTGCCGCCGAGGACCGCTACCTGATGACGGTGATCGCGACCGCATCCAACCCGCGGTTCTCCGTCAGTCGCGTCGACATCGATCGCCGCAAACCCACCTACACCGTCGACACGCTGCGAGATCTCAGCAAGCAGTATCCCGATGCGGACCTGTACTTCATCACCGGTGCGGACGCACTGGGATCGATCCTGTCCTGGCAGGACTGGCAGACCCTGTTCGACCTCGCGCGCTTCGTCGGGGTGTCCCGGCCCGGATACGACCTGCACGCCGAGCACCTGGCACCGCATCTGGACGACCTCCCCGCCGAGGCGGTGAGTCTCGTGGAGATCCCGGCCCTGGCGATCTCCTCCACGGACTGCCGCAGGAGAGCCCGGGAGAACCGCCCGGTCTGGTATCTGGTGCCCGACGGAGTGGTGCAGTACATCAGCAAACGCCGGCTCTACCGCACGAATACGCACCGCGACGGAGATCCCGTCCCGGCGTTCGACGGAAACACCCCCGGCACCATCGAGAGAAAGAGCACGCAGTGAGCGCAACGGCAGAAGCCACGGAGATGGCCCGAATCGCAGCCCTGGCCGCCGACGAGAAACTCGCCACCGATGTTGTGGTGCTCGACGTGTCCGAACAGCTGGTGATCACCGACTGCTTCGTCATCGCGTCGGCGCCCAACGAGCGTCAGGTCAACGCCATCGTCGACAACGTCGAGGAGAAGCTGCGCCTGGCCGGACACAAGCCGGTCCGCCGCGAGGGCACCCGCGAAGGACGGTGGACGCTGCTCGACTACGTCGACGTCGTCGTGCACATCCAGCATGAGGACGAGCGCAACTTCTACGCCCTCGACCGTCTGTGGAAGGACTGCCCGACCATCGAGGTCGACGGTGTGGGCGGCCCCCGCACCGCTCTCGACGCCGCTGCCGACTCCCCGGAGGACGTGTGAGTCGTCCGGGGGAGGACACTCGGAGCCCGCGGGTGCGTCAGCTGGTCCTGCTGCGTCACGGGCAGACCGAGTACAACGCCACCCGCCGCATGCAGGGGCAGCTCGACACAGACCTGTCCGAGCTCGGCCGACGGCAGGCACTCGTCGTCGCGGACGTGATCGCCCGCTTCGATCCGATCGCCGTCGTCTCGTCGGATCTGCGCCGCGCCTACGACACGGCGACCGCACTCGGCGACCGCATCGGATTGCCCGTCGAGATAGATACGCGACTGCGCGAGACGCATCTCGGCGAATGGCAGGGTCTGACCCACTCCGAGGTCGACGCCGTCGCTCCGGGTGCGCGCAACTCCTGGCGCGCGGACGCCACCTGGGCGCCGCCGGGAGGCGAGAACCGAGTGGACGTGGCGCGGCGCAGCATCGCCGTCGTCGGCGAACTGCTCGACAAGTACGAGAACTGGAGCGACCGGCCCATCGTGCTGGTCGCGCACGGTGGTCTGATCGCCGCGCTCACCGCGGCACTGCTCGATCTGCCGGTGGACCGATGGCCCGTCCTCGGTGGACTGGGGAACACCGGCTGGGTGCAGCTCAGCGGGTACGGAGAGGTGCCGTCCTGGCGTCTCGACGTGTGGAACGCGTCGGCCACGGTGGCCCCCGATGACGTCCTCTGAATCGACGCCGCTCGAGGCCGACGTCGCCCCGCGACGTCCGGTCCTGTTGGTGATCGGCGATTCGCTGAGCTATTACGGCCCGAAGGGCGGCCTGCCCGCCGATCATCCGCAGATCTGGCCCAACCTGGTCGCGGCCGAACTCGGGTGGGACGTCGAACTCGTCGCCCGGATCGGGTGGACCACACGCGACGCGTGGTGGGCGATGACCCAGGACCCGCGCGTGTGGGCCGCGATTCCGCACGCCGGAGCCGTGGTCCTGGCCGTGGGCGGTATGGACACCCTGCCGTCGCCGCTGCCCACCGCACTGCGGGAAGGCCTGCGCTACATCCGCCCACCGGCTCTGCGCCGGGCGGCGCGCACCGCCTACGGGTGGTTGCAGCCGCGACTGTCGCCGCTGGGCCGCCCCGTGGCGCTGCCACCGCGGGTCAGCGTCGAATATCTCGAAACGATCAGGGACGCACTGGCATACATGCGTCCCGATCTGCCCGTGATCGGCACCCTGCCCTCGGTGCATCGGAGCGAACAATACCGGTCGGTCCATGCCGGCCGGCTCCCCGCGGCGCGTGCGATCACCCACTGGGCGGCCGAGAAGTCGGTTCCCCTCGTCGATCTCGCCGAGGCGGTGAGGGAGAATATCTTCTCCGACGATGCGAATCCCGACGGGATCCACTGGGGCTGGGAGGGACACCGGCGAGTCGCCGCCGCGGTCGGCGACGCCGTCCGGATCGTGCATCGGGATGCGGAATTCCCGGTGGAGGGCCTACGGTAGGCGTCGTGCCCGTCGTCGTCGTCACAGATTCGTCGAGTTGTCTCGACCCCGAACTGGTCGGTCGGTACGGTATCCGCGTAGTGCCGCTGCACATCATCGCGGCCGGACGCGACCTCCGCGAGGGCGTCGACGAACTGCCGGAGGACCTGTCGACCGTAACCACCTCCGGTCCGTCGCCCGCCGAGCTCACGGACGCCTACACCGAAGCGCTCGAGGCCAGCGGCGGCGACGGCGTGGTCGCGGTGCATCTCTCACGTGTGCTGTCCGGTACGTGGGACGCCGCCCGACACGCCGCGGAATCGCTGGGCGACCGTATCCGGCTCGTCGATTCGCGGAACACCGCAATGGGTTCCGGCTTCGCCGTTCTCGAAGCGGTGCGTGCCGCTCGGGCCGGAGCCGATCTGGTACGGGTGCACGACCGGGCGGTGGAGGTCGCGGCGTCCGCCCGGACCCTGCTCGTCGTCGACCGGCTCGACCATCTGCGCCGGGGTGGCCGGATCGGCACGGCCACAGCATTGCTGGGCACCGCGCTCGCGATGAAGCCGGTCCTGCACATCTCCGACGGCAAGCTCGTCCTGCGGGAGAAGACCCGCACCATGACCAAGGCGATGGCGAAACTCGTCGACGGTGCGGCCACGGACGTCGGCGACGAACCGCTCGTCGCCGTGCACCATCGCGACGCGCCGGATCGTGCGCGCAGCCTTGCCGATCAGCTCGCACAGCGACTCCCGGACGGCACCGAGATCATCGTCTCCGAACTCGATGCGGTGCTCGGCGCGCACGTCGGACCGGGCGCGGTCGGTGTCGTCGTCGCGTCTGCGGCGACCGGGGCATCCGGCACCTCGGAGGACTGAACCTCTCTACGCCACGCCCCCGACCGCATCGCGGCGGCCGGGGACCGATTCGCACGTTCATCCACAGGGATACGAGTCATCCACAGCCCCGGCCGGATCGGTGGCGACACGGGACCCGGCCGGTGTGGACGCCGTTAGCGTCGCGGCATGGCGAGCAGTGACCACCGTGACCTCGCGCGCACCCGTCTCGGCGCGATCACACGTTCCTCGGCGGACATGCCTGCGGAACCGTCCTGGACGAACGGCAGGCCGACGAACGACGATCACCCCTGGGCGGATCCGGACGGCGACGACGAACCCGTTCACTCCGGTGCCGTCCGGGAGCGGTTCGCCGATCGGCTGACCGCCGCGCGGTGGGACACGGGACGGCGGGGGACCGCTGCTCTCGCAGGGATCGGAGTGCTCGCTGCCACTGTGGCCCTCGTCGTCGTATGGCGCGACCGTCCCGTCGCCGAACCGGTGCCACCCCTCCCGCGGGTCGAGGTCGTGGAATCGGCCGAGCCTTCGGACGCGCTCCGGCCGAGGGCGGCAGAGGCGGCACAACCGGGTACGGCCGAGATCGTCGTCAGCGTCGTCGGGGCGGTGGCACGCCCCGGCCTCGTGCGGCTGCAACCCGGCACGCGCGTCGCGGACGCGCTCGATGCTGCCGGTGGTGCTGCGGACGGAGCCGATCTCGTGGGACTGAACCTGGCCCGGCGGGTGGCCGACGGCGATCAGATCGTCGTGGGAATCGCTCCGCCCCAACCTGTTCCGAATGCCAGTGGAATCGTGGGCGCGCAGCCGTCGGGTGCCGGTCCGCCGGAGGCAGGTGGGCTGCTGAACCTCAATGCGGCCGACGAGGCCGCGCTCGACGCCCTGCCCGGAGTCGGACCGGTGACGGCTGCGGCGATCGTGTCGTGGCGGGACGCGAACGGACCGTTCACGGACGTCGAACAACTCGGTGAGGTCGACGGGATCGGACCGGCGCGGTTGGCGAGGTTGCGTGAACTGGTCACCGCGTGACGATGCGGCTGCGCGAACCGGTGATCGCGTGACCGCACGCGGCGATACCGCGGTCCCGACGGTTCTCGACGCGCGGCTGGTGCCGTGTGCGCTCGCCGCGTGGGGCGTGACCCTGCTGGCCTTGTACACCGGCTGGCGGATCGTGAGCGTCGTGGCGCTCGTCGCCGTCGTCGGGTGCGCGGTGACGGCCCGTCTCGTCGCGACCGGCCGCCTGCGGCGCGTCGGTGCGGGGGTCCTCCTCGCGGTATCGGCCGTCGTCGCGGGATTCGGGTCGGCCGCCGGACTGCGGATGTGGGCGGCCGATCATCACCCGATCGCTTCCGCAGCGGAGACCGGATCGTGGGCCACCGTCGTTCTCGTCCCGACCGACGACCCGCGACGCATCCGGGCGGCGGCGTTCGACGGCACGCCCCGGGTGCGTATTCCGGCACGCCTCGAGCACGTGACGACGGGCGGGCGGGCCCTCGACACCGGAGGATCGGTGATGGTCTTCGCGCCGGCCGACTCGTGGGGTGATCTTCTACCGGCGCAACAGGTCACCGCACGTGTGCGAGCGGCACCGCACACCGGGCCGGGCACCACGGTGGCGGTGCTCCGAGCGGAGACCGCGCCGACGGTGATCGGCGCACCACCGGTGTGGCAGCGGTGGGCCGGAACGGTACGAGAGCGCCTCGCGCAAGTGGGTTCCGCCGTGCTTCCCGATGATCGGGCCGGCCTGCTGCCCGGTCTCGTGGTGGGGGACACCACGGCGCTGACCGACGAGGTCCGCGAGGACTTCCGGGTGGCCGGACTGACGCACTTGACGGCCGTATCGGGCGCCAATGTCGGAGTCGTACTCGGAGCGGTGCTGCTGCTCGTGCGCGCGGTGGGACTCGGTCCGCGTTCCGGGACCGTTCTCGCCGCAACGGCTCTCGTCGCGTTCGTCGTCGTGGTCCGTCCGTCGGCGAGCGTGGTGCGTGCTGCGGCGATGGGATCGATCGGTCTGCTGGCGTTCGTGACGGGCCGTGAGCGACAGGCACTTCCCGCCCTGTGTGCGGCGGTCGGCGTGTTGCTCGTGCTGATGCCGGATCTCGCCGTCGATGTCGGGTTCGCGTTGTCGGTGTCCGCTACGGCAGCGCTGATCGTCGCCGCACCGCCCGTGGTGGCTCGACTCACGGATCGCGGGTGGCCGCGGCCCGTTGCGGAGGTCACGGCGATGTCGCTGGTCGCCTTCGCCGCGACCGCGCCTCTCGTCGCGGCGGTGAGCGGGACGGTGAGCGTCGTGTCGGTGGTGGCCAACTGCCTCGTCGCCCCGGTGCTCGCGCCGCTGACGATCCTCGGCGCGCTCGTAGCGATGGCCGCCTGCATCTTCCCGTGGGCGGGTGAGGTACTCGCACGTGGCACAGGTCCGTTCCTGTGGTGGCTGATCACGGTCGCGGACCGAGCGGCGTCCTTGCCGTCGGCCGAACTGGAGGTGCCCGACGGGCCGGCGGGAGCCGTCACCGCGGCCCTGATGACCGCCACTGCATGGTCGGTGGTCCGTCACCGGCGAGCGCGGGTGGCGGCTCTCGTGATCGCGCTGGCGGTCGCAGCGGTGTGGCTGCCGGTGCGTGTGCTGAGGCCCGGCTGGCCCGGAGCCGAATGGGTGCTCGTCGCATGCGATGTCGGCCAAGGCGATGCGCTGGTGCTGGCTGCGGGGGACGGACGCGCCGTCGTCGTCGACACCGGGCCCGAGCCGGAGCCCATCGACCGGTGCCTGCGCCGGTTGCGGATTCGTGAGGTCGCGTTGATCGTGCTGTCGCACCTGCACGCCGACCACACGGGTGGGCTCCGCGGTGTCCTCGACGGGCGGTCCGTGGAGGCGGTCGTGGTCGGTCCGGGTGTTGCGGATGACGGGGCGGCCGAAGGCCTCCGGCCGGCGACCGCGATCGGTGTCGCCGTGCGGGAAGTGCGTGCCGGTGCGGTGCTGCACGCGGGCGACCTCGACATCCGGGTGCTCGGCCCCGATACGCCGGGGACGGGCCGCTCCGAGAACGACGACTCTCTCGTCCTGGCGGTCGAGACCGTCGTGGGGCGGATCCTGCTCCCGGGTGACGCCGAGGAGTCCGCGCTCGATGCGCTCGTACGATCCGGCATCGACGTGCGTGCGGAGGTGCTGAAGGTGCCGCACCACGGATCCCGCACCACGCCCGAGCGTTTCCTCACCGCCGTGCGGCCGAGCGTCGCCGTCGTCAGCGCCGGACGCGACAATCTCTTCGGGCACCCGCACCCCGAGATCGTCGCGACGCTGGCTGCAGTGGGGACGCGCGTGCTGCGTACCGACCTGCACGGCGACGTCGCCGTGGTCCGTGCCGCTTCCGGGGCGCTCGCGGTGGTGTCGGACGTGCGTGGCACGATCGAACCGTGAGCGACGCGTCCCTGCATCTGGTCCTCGGTGAGGAAGAACTGCTCGTCGACCGTGCTGTCGCGCAGATCGTGTCCGACGTCCGCACGCGCAGCGACACTCCGGGCGATCTACCGGTCTCCCGGCTCCGCGCGGGCGACGCCGGTGTCCCCGAACTGGCCGAGCTGCTGAGCCCGTCGCTGTTCGCCGAGGAGCGCATCGTGATCCTCGAATCCACCGCCGACGCCGGGAAGGACGCCGCGGCGCTCATCCTCGACGTCGCGGCCGATCCGCCCCCGGGCGTGACGCTGGTGATCCTCCACAGCGGTGGGGGCCGCACCAAGACGATGGTGCCCGCGCTCCGCAAGTGCGGCGCCGAGGAACACATGTGTGCCGCTCCCGCGAAAGCGGGGGAGAAGGCCGCCTGGGTGCGCACGTTCGTCCACAAGGAGTTCCAGGCCGCGGGCGTACGGGTCTCCGGCGACGTCGAACAGCTCGTCATCGAAGCAGTGGGATCCGACCTCCGCGAACTCGCTGCCGCGTGCGGCCAGCTCGTGGCCGACACGGGCGGCAAGATCGACGCCGCAGCCGTGCGGCGCTACTACTCCGGCAAGGCCGAGGTGTCGGGATTCGATGTGGCCGAGAAGGCCGTGGCCGGTGACACCGCCGGAGCGCTCGAAGCGCTGCGATGGGCGATGCACCGCGGCGTCGCCCACGTATTGCTCGCCGATGCCCTCGCCGATGCCGTTCACACCATCGCCCGTGTCGGCTCGGCCGGTCGGGGCGACCCGTTCTCACTCGCCTCGTCGCTCGGCATGCCGCCGTGGAAGGTCAAGAAGGCTCAGGCCCAAGCGCGGACGTGGGCGCCGGCGTCCATCGGCACGGCGCTCACGGTGGTGGCCGCTCTCAACGCCGACGTCAAAGGGGCGGCGGCCGATCCGGATTACACGCTCGAACACGCCGTGCGGGTCATCTCGCAGTTGGCGGCCTGAGCCGTCCGCGCGCCTCACTCGGTTTCCGGGCGACCGGCACCGTGTGGCATCCGACGCCACTGAGGCCGTCCCCTGCGGGGACGGCCTCAGTGAAGCAGAGCCTGCGTCTACTACCTCGGAGCGATGAACTCAGAGCTTGTTGGCAAGCTTCGCGAGAGCAGACTTCTTGTTGGCGGCCTGGTTGGGGTGGATGACACCCTTGCTGGCAGCCTTGTCGAGCTGACGGCTGGTGGCGACGAGGAGCTCGTTGACCTTGTTCTTGTCGCCGGCGGCCGCAGCCTCGCGGAACGAACGGATCGCCGTACGCAGCGACGACTTCACCGACTGATTCCGGAGTCGGTTGCGCTCGTTGGTGCGAATCCGCTTCACCTGGGACTTGATGTTGGCCACGCGTAAAATCCTGTCGTCTTGCTGGTAGCTGGTAGGAAAGCTCTGGGTGCATCCGAGCACCGATGGACAAGGCTACCAAGAGCGGTTCCCAAAGCCCAAACCGGTGGAGAATGCACCCTCGTCACCAGCGCTGATGTCTCCTACGAGACAGTCCCCGTCCGATCGACGGTGTTGTCGTGCCTGGGTCGACGCTTCCTCGCCTGCTGCCCGGGCGGACACGCCACAGCGCACGATGTCGTTGTCGAGGTGACGACGCTTGAGTAGTCTGCGTCACAGCGCGAACGGCGCGTTCGCCCAGCGGTGCATCGACTCGAAGTGTTCTACCACCAGGTTCCGCCTGCGTGCGGAGCCGCGAACATCGAGGTGACCCATGGAACCCCCACGCGATCCCGAATCCCGGCTCGACGAAGATCTCGCGCGCGAGACGTCCCTGGAAATCCGTGATCCCGGTGAGTTCTCCGACCTGCGGAAGTACGTGGCGGAGGCCATCGGGACGTTTCTTCTGGTGTTCTCCGCGGTGGGTACCGCAGTGTTCGCCGGAAGCCGTGTCGGCCAGCTCGGCGTCGCATTGGCGTTCGGCCTGACCCTGCTGTTCCTCGTGTACACCATCGGCCCGATCTCCGGGTGCCACGTGAACCCGGCGGTGACGCTGGGGCAACTCATCGTCGGGCACGTGACCCCGGTGCGTGCCGTGGGCTACTGGATCGCGCAGGTCGTCGGCAGCCTGATCGCCGGTCTGACGCTCTACGCGGTGGCATCGTCGCTGCCGAGCTACAACCGTGCCGCGGACGGCCTCGGGGCCAACGGCTGGGGTGCACACAGTCCCTCGGCCGTACGCGGCCCGCTCGGCGGTGTACTCCAGAACGGCTACGGCATCGGCGCGATGATCGTCGTCGAGGTCCTGCTCACCGCGGTACTGGTGTTCGTGGTGCTCGGTGCGACCGATCAGATCGCCGACGCACCGATCGCCGGCATCGCCATCGGGTTCACCCTCGCCGTGATCCACCTGATCTCGATCCCGATCGACAACACCTCGGTCAATCCCGCGCGCAGCCTGGCCGTCTCCTTCTATCAGGACGGCGCGCTCGGGCAGCTGTGGGCGTTCATCGTGTTCCCGCTCATCGGAGGCGCACTCGGAGCCCTCGTGTACACCTTCCTCTTCGGACGGCGATACGGGCTCAGAGCTTCCTGAATCCCCGATCGGGAGCGGCCCGGTTCAGCTCCAGCCGAACTCGGTGCGGAGCCGGACCGCGACCTGATCGAACCGTGCCCGGGGAAGGATCGCCCCCTCGCGGCGGATGCCGTCCTCCGGGACGTCGAGCACGCGATCGAGTCGAACCCAGCTCGGACGGTTCTCCACGTCCCACGGTCCGGAGCCGATCCCGAGCCAGTCGCGCTGAGCGTCGCGGTCGGTGTTCGACGACAGCATCAGTCCGAGCAGCGTCGAGTCGTCGCGTCCCACCACGAGCACCGGGCGGTCCTTGCCCTGCGCCGGGTCGTCCTCGTAGGCCACCCAGGTCCACACGATCTCGCCCGGATCGGCGCGGCCGTCCAGGTCGGGGGAGTATTCGAGGCGGCGCGCACGCTGGGCGGTCGGCGTGGTGCGCGAGGCCACCGGCCGGCCGGGGGCCGGGCGCTTCGTGCCGGCGGGGGTCTTCGCAGCGCCGGGCTTCGGTGCCGCCGTCCCGGCAGCACCGGGCTTCGGTGCCTCGGTGGTACCGCTTCCGGAGGTGCCGGTCTGTGCGGTCGGGTTCAGCGCGGCGCGTGCCCTGTCGAGCGCTCCGGACTGCTGCAACTGCTGGTAGATCTTCGGTCCCTGCTCGACGGCGAGACGCCCGAGTTGCCTGCCCAACTTCTTCCATGTACCGGCCACGGGAACCGAGCTTAACCGGACCGGACACGGGCGAAGTCCCGGCCGCTGCCCGACTTGGATATTCTGCAGGGTGACCGCGGTCTGCAGGCCGCTGCCAGTCCGAGTCAGGAGCACGACATCAGCACCTTCGCCGACACCACGTTCACGGACCCCGCGAAGATCCGGAACTTCTGCATCATCGCGCACATCGACCATGGAAAGTCGACGCTCGCCGACCGGATGCTGCAGCTCACCGGGGTGGTCGAGGAGCGGCAGATGCGCGCTCAGTACCTCGACCGCATGGACATCGAGCGCGAGCGCGGCATCACGATCAAGGCGCAGAACGTGCGCCTGCCGTGGAAGCTCGACGGTGAAGACTTTGTGATGCACCTGATCGACACGCCCGGTCACGTCGACTTCACCTACGAGGTCTCCCGTGCGCTCGAGGCATGCGAGGGGGCGGTCCTGCTCGTCGACGCCGCGCAGGGCATCGAGGCGCAGACCCTCGCCAACCTCTACCTCGCGCTCGACAAGGACCTGACGATCATCCCGGTCCTCAACAAGATCGACCTGCCCGCGGCCGATCCCGATCGGTACGCCGGCGAGATCGCGAACATCATCGGCTGCGAGCCGTCCGACGTGCTCCGGGTCTCGGGCAAGACCGGCGAGGGTGTCCCCGAACTCATCGACGCCGTGATCCGGCAGGTGCCGCCGCCGGTGGGCGACGCCGATGCGCCCGCCCGCGCCATGATCTTCGACTCCGTCTACGACACCTACCGCGGCGTCGTGACGTACGTGCGTGTGGTCGACGGCAAGATCGTGCCCCGCGAGAAGATCAAGATGATGTCGACGGGCACGACCCACGAACTGCTCGAGGTCGGCATCGTCTCGCCCGAACCCAAGGCCACCGCCGGACTCGGCGTCGGCGAGGTGGGCTATCTCATCACCGGCGTGAAGGACGTGCGCCAGTCGAAGGTCGGCGACACCGTCACCACCGCCCGCCACGGTGCCGAGGAGCCGCTCACCGGCTACCGCGAACCGCGCCCGATGGTCTACTCCGGTCTGTATCCGCTCGACGGCTCCGACTACCCGGTGCTGCGCGACGCTCTCGACAAGCTCCAGCTCAACGACGCCGCGCTCACCTACGAACCCGAGACGTCCGTCGCCCTCGGCTTCGGTTTCCGCTGTGGCTTCCTCGGCCTGCTGCACATGGAGATCACCCGCGAGCGCCTCGAGCGCGAGTTCGGCCTCGACCTGATCTCCACCGCCCCGAACGTCGTGTACCGCGTGGTGCTCGAGGGCGGGGAGGAAGTCGTCGTGACGAACCCGTCCGTGTGGCCCGAAGGCAAGGCGCGCGAGATCTACGAACCGATCGTCAAGTGCACCATCATCGCGCCGAGCGAGTTCATCGGCTCGATCATGGAACTGTGCCAGTCGCGGCGCGGCGAGCTCGGCGGCATGGACTACCTGTCCGAGACCCGCGTCGAACTGCGGTACACGCTGCCGATGGCCGAGATCATCTTCGACTTCTTCGACTCGCTCAAGTCGCGAACCCGCGGTTACGCCTCGATGGACTACGAGGAGGCCGGCGAGCAGGAGGCCGCGCTGGTGAAGGTCGACATCCTGCTCCAGGGCGAGGCCGTCGACGCGTTCAGCGCGATCGTCCACAAGGATGCCGCCGCCGCCTACGGCAACAAGATGACGACCAAGCTCAAGGAACTCATCCCGCGGCAGCAGTTCGAGGTTCCCGTCCAGGCGGCCATCGGCTCGAAGATCATCGCCCGCGAGAACATCCGGGCGATCCGCAAGGACGTTCTCGCCAAGTGCTACGGCGGCGACATCAGCCGTAAGCGCAAGCTGCTCGAGAAGCAGAAGGAAGGCAAGAAGCGGATGAAGACGATCGGCCGGGTCGACGTGCCACAGGAAGCGTTCGTCGCCGCGCTCTCGTCGGAGGCCTCGTCGGACAAGCCGAAGAAGTAGCCGTCCCTGCTCCGACGCCCATCGGAAGGATTCGCATGCTCGACACCTGGCTCACCCGTGAACTCGGAATCTCCGTTCCCCTGCTGGGCGCGCCCATGGGTGGACGTGCCGGCGGGCGGCTCGCCGGCGAGGTGACCCGTGCCGGCGGTCTCGGCCTCATCGGCGCCGCCCGGTACAACACCGCCGAGTGGATCGCGGGGGAGGTCCGCACCGCCCGCGAGATCGGGGGCGGACCTGTCGGATTCGGCCTGATGACCTGGGCGCTCGCCGACGACGACAGCCTCCTCACCGCGGTGCTCGACCACCGGCCGCAGCTGGTCACGCTCTCGTTCGGCGATCCCGCACCCTACATCGAGCGGGTCCACGAGGCAGGAGCCGTGGTGCTCTCGCAGATCAACACGATCGACGATCTGCGGGTGGTCGAGGCGGCGGGTGTCGACGCGGTGATCGCGCAGGGCCACGAGGCCGGTGGGCACACCGGCAGGATCGGCACCCTGCCGCTGCTGCAGGAGGTGCTCGAGTCGACGTCGCTGCCGGTACTCGCCGCAGGTGGCATCGCCACGGGTCGCGGCCTGGCGGCGGTGCTCGCGGCGGGTGGGCAGGGCGCCCTGGTGGGTACGGCCCTGCTCGCCAGTCCCGAGACCGTCGGCCCGGACTACGCCCGCGGCCGGCTCGTCGAGGCGGGCAGCGCCGACACCGTCTACACCGATGTCTTCGACAAGGCCCGGCACCAGCCGTGGCCGGCGCGGTGGGGTGGGCGCGCCCTGCGCAACGCGTTCACCGACGAATGGCACGGCCGGGGCGCCGACGAGGAGACCCTCGCGGAGGCGTACACGGGTGACGATCCCGATATCGGTGTGGTGTACGCGGGGGAGGCGGCCGGGCTGGTGCGGTCCGAGCGGCCCGCGGGCGAGGTGATCCGGGACATCGCCGAACAGGCGGAATCGCTGCTGTCCCGGTTCCGCTGAGGGGTGACATCGGCGCGGACGTCCCCGCTCGAGTCGAACTCGACGTGATCCGGCCGTAGCTCGGGGCGGTCGCCGGCACCGGAGACCGAGTCACGGACCGAGATGCGCCGGCCGGAAGTTGCCTGCTCCGATCTCGCGTTCGGCGCGGATGACATGGACGACGGCATTGATGAGGGCCAGATGGGTGAAGGCCTGCGGGTAGTTCCCCAGATGCCGTCCCGTGTCGGTGTCGATCTCCTCGGCGTAGAGCTTCAACGGACTCGCGAAGTCGAGCAGACGTTGGCACAGTGCGGCAGCCCGCTCCACCTCACCGATCTCGACCAGCGCCGACACCAGCCAGAACGAGCAGATGGTGAACGAGCCCTCCTTGCCCGCGAGTCCGTCGTCGGTCGTCTCGACCCGATAGCGCAGTACGAGTCCGTCCTCGGTGAGTTCGTCGGCGATCGTCAGCACCGTGGTCCGCACCCGCGGATCGTCCGCGGGCAGGAACCGCAGCAACGGGATCAGCAGCGCGGAGGCGTCGAGTGAGGGATGCCCGTAGCGCTGGGTGAACACCCCGCGTTCGTCGACGCCGTGCTCGAGGATGTCGGCCTTGATCTCGTCGGCGACGGCTGCCCACTTCCGGGCGTAGTCGGGCCGGCCCTGGAGTTCGGCGAGTTTCGCGCCGCGGTCGAGTGCCACCCAGCACATCACCTTCGAGGACACGAAGTGCTGGGGTTCGCCCCGCACCTCCCAGATGCCCCGGTCGGGCTTGCGCCAGTTGGCCGCTGCTTCTTCCACCTGCCGGCGCAGCGTGTGCAGCAACGTCTGGGGAAAGTGTCCGCGGGACTTCACGTGCAGATACACCGAATCGAGCAACGTGCCCCAGATGTCGTGCTGCTGTTGGTGATAGGCGTCGTTGCCGATCCGGACCGGGGTGGCGCCGTCGTACCCGCTCAGATGCTCGAGGGTCGACTCGGGTAGTTCGCGCTCACCACCCACCCCGTACATCACCTGAAGTGGATACCGCATCCCGTCCGCGTCGCGCGAGACGTCGAGGATGAACGAGAAGAAATCGTCGGCCTCCCGGTCGAACCCGAGTGTGTACAGGCCCCACAACGCGAAGGTCGAATCGCGCACCCACGCGTAGCGGTAGTCCCAGTTCCGCTCTCCGCCAGGAGTTTCCGGCAGCGATGTGGTCGACGCGGCGAGCAGCGCCCCGGTCGGGCTGTAGGTCAGTCCCTTGAGTGTGAGGGCGCTGTGCTGCAGGTAGGTGCGCCAGGGGTGATCCGGGAATCGGCCCGTCGTGATCCATTCCCGCCAGTAGTCCTGGGTGGCGACCATCTTGGCCATGGCCTCGTCGAAGGTGTGCGGCATCGGGCAGTCCGACCACGACAGTGCGACGAATGCCGTGTCGCCCTTGTGGAGTCGACGCCGCGCGCGGACCTCGCGGTTCTCGATCCCGAGGCGCAGATCCGTGGTCATGCGCAGCGTCGGGTGCTCGTCCGGTGCGTTCCTGCACACCGCGGTGGCCTCTTCGTAGACCTTGCCGGTGTAGCTCCACTCGGTCCGGCCGCGGTGGTAGTCGAAGGCAGGTTCGCAGCTGACATACAGGTCCACGGTCCCGTTCACGCAACGCACCGTCCGCAGCAGCATGTGCTCGGCCTCCCAGTCGGACGGGGTCCGGCGATGCGTCGTCGAGCGCTCCTCGATGTCGTACCAGGGAGCCATGACCAGCGCGTCCCGCACGATCATCCATCCCGTGTCGGTCTGCCAGGTCGTCTCCAGGACCAGGCCGCCCGGCAGGTACCGGCGTGCGGCAGGAACCGTGCGGTCGTGCGGCGACAACCGGAAATGTCCCGCGCTGCGGTCCAGCAGCGACCCGAACACGCTGGGGGAGTCCGGTCTGGGCACACACATCCACTCCACCGTGCCGTCGCGCGCGATCAGGCAGGTGCTCTCGCAGTCCGAGAGGAATGCGTAGTCGTCGATGGGTGGGAACGGACTCCGCCGGAAGGGTGCCCCTGCCGGCGGTGAGGAGGAATGGTGATGGTGGTCCATCCCTCCATGATCACCGTGGACCGGGCGGATCGCAGGGTGGTTGCCGAACCTACTAGGGTGTAGCCAATGGATCGGGTGGCATCGTGGTGGGACGGCTTCGAGCTGTGGCTCGCGGGCTTGTCCTTCGTCCCCCAGGTGGCCCTGGTATCGGTGGTGCTGGTGCCGGCCTGCTTCGGGGTCGCATGGTTGCTCGATCGGGCGATGGCCGGCGTCTTCCGACTGCTCGGCCGTGAAGAGACGGACTCGCCCGCCACGACGACGGAGGATTGCTGACATGCCGCGTTCGCGCGTGACCCTGGCGCTGATCGCGCTGCTGATCATCGTCGTCGTCGCATGGCTCCTCTCCATGTGAGCACTCCGCTCGCGGATCCGGTTCCGCTGCTCGATCCGCGGTGTCCGAATCATCGATTCCGGTCGACCTTCCACCTCTGCTAGTCTCTCCCGCGTGTCCGCGACCGCAGTGCCCTACATCCGCCATGAACTGGCGTTGATCGCTGTGGGCATGCCTTCGGTCGCCGACATCGACTGTTGTCGCTGACCCCTTCTTCTCTGCGGTCCCCGTGTCCGGGTCTCCCCGGTTCCTGCCGGTTCCGCATCCTCGCGAATTCCGACCTGTCCGATCCCGGCAGCTCCTCGTCCGGGTCAGGTCGCCTTCATTCCCCTCGAAACAGCCCCTCAGGAGGCTCGTCATGAAACGTTCCAGGCTCGTCGTCGCGACGCTCGCGGCGGTCACCGCGATCACCACCCTGACCGCCTGCTCCGGAGGTTCGAGCGACACCGTCGGAGCGGAGAGCGGGGCCGACGGATCCGGCGGCACGGTCGATCTCTACGCCTACGCGGTGCCGAAGGTCGGGTTCGACCTGCTGATCCCCGCCTTCCAGGAGACCGAGGAAGGGGAGGGCGTCGTCTTCCAGCAGTCCTACGGGGCCTCCGGAGACCAGTCCCGGAAGGTGCGCGACGGCGCCGAGGCCAACTTCGTGAACTTCTCGGTCGAGCCCGACATCACCCGTCTCGTCGACGCCGGACTGGTCGACGAGGGGTGGAAGGAGAACGCCTACAACGGAATTCCGTTCGGATCGGTCGTCACCATAGTGGTCCGTGAGGGCAATCCGAAGAACATCCGCGACTGGGACGACCTGCTCCGTCCGGACGTCGAGGTCGTCACGCCCAACCCGTTCAGTTCGGGTTCGGCGAAGTGGAATCTGCTCGCCCCGTACGCCGCGAAGAGCAACGGTGGCGCCGACCCGCAGGCCGGCATCGACTACGTCACCGCGTTGGTCACCGATCACGTGAAGGTGCAGCCGAAGTCCGGTCGCGAGGCCACCGAGACCTTCCTGCAGGGCACCGGCGACGTGCTGCTGAGCTACGAGAACGAGGCACTGTTCATCGAGCGCAACGGCGACCCCGTCGAGCACGTCACCCCGCCCGCCACCTTCAAGATCGAGAACCCTGCGGCGGTGCTGAAGAACGCGAAGGATGTCGAGGTCGCGCAGGCGTTCAACGACTTCCTGTACACCCCCGAGGCGCAGCGTCTGTGGGCCGAGGCCGGCTTCCGGCCCGTCGACCCGGCCGTCGCCGAGGAGTTCGCCGGCGAGTTCCCGCAGCCGGAGACGCTGTGGACGGTCGCCGACCTCGGCGGCTGGGACACCGTGAACGAGGAGCTGTTCGCCGACAGCACCGGTACCATCGCGGTGATCTACGACAACGCCACGAAGTAGAGCACGCGCGTGACCGTTTCGGAACACACCGCCGGGTCGGGAGATTCGTCTCCCGCTCCGGCGGGTTCGCGTCGCGGGCCGTCCACCGCGGCCCCCGCCCGGCCGCGACGCCGGATGTTCACCGGCGCCGTCGGGCCCCTCGGTATCGGCATCGCCACCCTGTGGTTGAGCCTGATCGTCCTGCTTCCCCTCGCAGCCCTGGCCTTCCACTCCGTCTCGGACGGACTCGGAACGTTCGTCGATGCGATCACCGCGCCCGCCGCCCTCGCGACCCTGCGGATCACCGTCGTCGTCTCGCTGGTCGTCGCGGCCATCAACGCCGTGATGGGCACAGTGATCGCGTGGGTGCTCGTCCGTGACGAGTTCCCGGGGAAGAAGTTCGTCAACGCACTCATCGACCTGCCCTTCGCCCTGCCCACGATCGTCGCGAGCATCGTGCTGCTCTCGCTGTACGGACCGCAGAGCCCGATCGGTGTGCAGCTCAACGCGACCGAGCCGGGACTGGTGGTGGCGCTGGCGTTCGTCACGCTGCCGTTCGTGGTGCGCTCCGTGCAGCCGGTGCTCATCGAAGCCGACCGGGAGGTCGAGGAGGCCGCCGCCTCGCTCGGCGCCGGCAACGTCACGATCTTCCGCACGGTGGTCCTGCCGGTGCTCGCACCGGCGATCCTCGGCGGCACCGGGCTGGCCTTCGCCCGCGCCATCGGTGAGTACGGCTCGATCGTGCTCATCGGCGGCAACATCCCCTACAAGACGCAGGTCGCGTCGCAGTACATCCAGCAGCAGATCGAGATCGACCGGTCGGTCAACGCCGCCGCGGTCTCCGTCGTGCTGTTGGTGCTCGCATTCGTCGTGCTGTTCGTTCTGCGCCTGGTCGCGAACCGCGGATTGCGCCGAGAGGAGGACGACCGGTGAAACCGTCCCTCGCGTCCCGATTGTCGCTGCGCTTCGTCGCGCTCGCCTATCTGTTCGTGCTGTTGCTCGTCCCGATCGGGGTGATCCTCTACCGCACCTTCGAGAACGGCATCGTGGCGTTCGCCGAGTCGATCAGCACCCCGGCGGCGATCTCGGCGCTGAACCTGTCGCTGCTGATCGTCGCGATCGTCGTTCCCCTGAACGTGATCTTCGGCATCGTGGTCGCGCTGGCGCTCGTCCGCGGCCGATTCCCGGGGCGGGGACTGCTGCAGGCCGTCGTCGACCTGCCCTTCGCCGTCTCACCGATCGTCGTGGGTGTCGCGCTGATCATGCTGTGGGGCGCCAACGGCTGGTTCGGTGCCGTCGAGGATCTCGGTGTCAAGGTGATCTTCGGGCTGCCGGGCATGGTGCTCGCGACGATCTTCGTGACCCTGCCCTTCGTGGTGCGCGAGGTCGAACCGGTGTTGCGTGAGATCGGGGAGGAGCAGGAGCAGGCAGCTGCGACCCTCGGCGCGAACACGTGGCAGACTTTCTGGCGGATCACGCTGCCGGCGATCCGCTGGGGCCTGACCTACGGCATCGTCCTCACCGTTGCGCGAGCCCTCGGCGAGTTCGGCGCCGTCATCATGGTCTCGTCCGGATTCCCCGGCGTCTCCCAGACGCTGACGTTGCTCGTCCACGCCCGGTACATCGACGACCACAACACCTTCGGCGCCTACAGCGCCGCGACCCTGCTCATGGCCATCGCGGTGATCGTGCTGCTGCTGATGACCCTGCTCGACCGGAAGAGGAGCACCGAATGATCACCGTCACCGGGGCGCGCAAGAACTACGGAGACTTCGCCGCACTCGACGACGTCGGCATCGACATCCCGTCCGGCTCGCTCACCGCGCTGCTCGGGCCGTCGGGTTCGGGGAAATCGACCCTGCTGCGCTCGATCGCCGGTCTCGAGACCCTCGACGCGGGTACCGTCCACATCGCCGGTGAGGACGTCACCGACATCTCCCCGCAGAAGCGCGACATCGGCTTCGTCTTCCAGCACTACGCGGCGTTCAAGCACATGACGGTGCGTGAGAACGTCGCCTTCGGACTGAAGATCCGCAAACGCCCCAAGGCCGAGATCACCAGGCGGGTCGACGAACTCCTCGAGATCGTCGGGCTCGGCGGATTCCAGCGACGCTATCCGGCACAGTTGTCCGGTGGCCAGCGCCAGCGCATGGCGCTCGCCCGGGCCCTCGCCGTCGATCCGCAGGTGCTGCTGCTCGACGAGCCGTTCGGTGCGCTGGACGCGAAGGTCCGCGCCGACCTGCGCACCTGGCTGCGTCGCCTGCACGACGAGGTCCACGTCACCACTGTGCTGGTGACGCACGACCAGGAGGAGGCGCTCGACGTCGCCGACCGTATCGCGGTGATGAACGCCGGACGTATCGAGCAGATCGGAACACCCGAGGAACTCTATGATCGCCCGGCGAACAGCTTCGTCATGTCGTTTCTCGGGACGGTGTCCGAGCTCAACGGTGTGCTGGTGCGCCCGCACGACATCCGGCTGACTCGGCAGCCCACTCTCTCCGAGGCGTCCGGTGGAGCTGTCGGTGTCACGCGGGCGACCGTCGAGCGTGTCGTCCGGCTGGGCTTCGAGGTGCGTGTCGAACTGCGCAACGATGCGACCGGCGATCGGTTCACGACGCAGATCACCCGCGGCGAGGCCCACGATCTCGGGCTTGCCGCGGGCGACACCGTCTACGCGCACGCCCCGGCCGCGTCGGAGGGCGAACCTCTCGGTACCCTCGCGCCGTGAACGAGGTCAGTGGGCTTCGGCATCCGCTTCCGCGCGGCGTCGGGCCCTGCAGATCATGACCGGGCAGCAGCTGTGGTGGATCAGCCCTTGGCTGCTCGAGCCCACGATCGAGGCGGCCAGAGGGCTTCGGCCGTGGCTTCCCACCACGACCAGCTGGGCGGTCTTCGACTCCTCGAGCAGCACGATGTCGGGCTTGCCCCGCTCCACCCGGTAGGAGACGTCGACGTCGGGATACTGTTCGGTGTATCCGGCCGTGTTCGTGATCATCTCCTTCTTCCGGTACTCGACGTACGCCGACCAGTCCCTGAATCGTGAGCCCTCGCCGTAGGTCAGGGTCGACTGCTCGGTCCAGGTGTGGAGCACGACGAGCGGCGCCTCGAGCGCACACGCGGTCGCGAAGGCCTGTTCCACGGCGGCCGCACTGAGCTCGGTACCGTCCACCCCGACGACGACCGGACGGCCGTCGGGCGGCCGGAACCCCTCCCGGCTGCGCCACGTCACCACCGGGCATTCGGCGTGGTTGGCGACGGATACGACGTCGGAGCGCCGGACCATCGACTGCCATTCGCTGGTGGTGGTGTGGCCGAGGACGACCATCCGTGCCGATCCCGAGAGGTCGGTGAGCACCTTGTCGGGTTTACCGGACGGCGTGGACCGGTGGAGCTCGATCCGGTCCACCGCCGCGCGAGCCGCCGCTTCGGCGGCGGTGAGGACGGCATCCGACGGTTCGGTTTCGTCGCCGGAGGCGTGGGGATGCACATGGACGAGTTCGACCGGTTCGCCGAGACGCCGGGCGACGCAAGCGGCCCAGCGAGCGGCATCGACCGCGCTGTCCGATCCGTCGATCCCGACGACGATGCCGTGAGCGGCGTTGGCTGTGCCCATGGTGCCTCCTCGCGTCACCGTCCAGTGTGGTACGGATCACAGCGTGTGCGCCAGCCCTGCCGGTTCGGGCAGGTGCGGAACACCGCATACGGAGGCCCTAGTCGCCGACGGCATCCTTGCCGCGCCGGACGATCATCGGGTCGGCCGGGAAGACGATCTGGCGGTCCTTGTCGTCGTACTCGAACTGGTCGAGGAAGAACCGCATCGCGTTGATCCGGGCCCGCTTCTTGTCGTTGGATTTGATGGTCGTCCACGGCGCCCAGTCGGTGTCGGTGCGCCGGAACATCTCTTCCTTCGCGTCGGTGTACTGGTCCCACTTGTCGAGCGACTCGAGGTCCATCTCCGACAGCTTCCATCGCCGGACCGGATCGAGCTGGCGGATGGCGAAGCGGGTGCGCTGTTCCCTCCGGGTGACGGAGAACCAGAACTTCGTCAGAGTGATGCCGGCGTCCACGACGAGCTGTTCGAACATCGGGACCTGTTCCATGAAGCGCTCGTATTCGTCGTCGCTGCAGAAGCCCATGACGCGTTCGACCCCGGCGCGGTTGTACCAGGACCGGTCGAACAGTACGAGCTCACCGGCGGTGGGGAAGTGCTGAATGTAGCGCTGCAGGTACCACTGACCGTGCTCGCGGTCGGACGGCTTGTTGAGCGCGACGGTGCGGGCGTGCCGGACGTTGATGTACTCCTGGAACCGTTTGATCGTGCCGCCCTTGCCGGCGGCGTCGCGGCCCTCGAACACGATGATGTGCTTGGATCCGTTGTCCTTGGCCCACGACTGGAACTTCAGCAGTTCGATCTGCAGGAGATACTTCTCGACCTCGTAGGTGGCGCGATCCATCCGAGTGTCGTACGGATAGTTCTCCCGCCAGGTGTCGACGGCCTTGCCCTCGATGTCGATCAGGTCGGGGTCCTCGCCGTGGTCGTCGCGCACCGAGTAGCCCTCCGTGCGGAGCCGATCGATGTAGCGACGGAGTTCGTTCTGCACGCGAGGTCCTCCCGGATCACGGATATCGAGTGACGCCCTGTGGTTACGTTGTAGCGGAGGAATGCGAATCGCGGGTGAACTCGAACGGAGCGTCGGTGGCGACTCAGGCCACGTGCAGTCCGTGTCCCCGGCGCAGGGTCTCGGTGTACCGCTCGGTGATCACCCGCGCGACGGCGTCGTGCCGGGTGAGGGTCTGCGCGACCCGCACGTGCCCGAGACTTTCGGCGGCGGTGCGGGCGCGATCCCACAGCAGCCCTGGGGCGAGGATCCACGGTGTCAGCACGACGGTGCGGGCGCCGCGAGAGGTGAGGGTGTCGAGGGTCGCCTCGACCGACGGAGCCGTGGTGGCGAAGCACGCCGCGGCCCGCGTCCAGGCCGTGCCGGCGAGGATGCGGGGCACGACCAGTTCCGTCGTCCGGTTCGCTTCGGCGCGTCGCGATCCCACCGCGCACACCGCGACTCCCACGGACGGATCGTCCACCGACACACCCGTCGCCGTGATCAGAGCGCGAGCCGCGTCGACGAGACGATCGTCGTCGCCGAGAATCGGCGAGCACAGCACCTCGAGCCGCGGGTGGCGCTGCCGGGCTTCGCGCAGCAGTGCCGGCAGGTCGACGCGCGCATGGAAGGCGCTACCGAGGAGCAGGGGCACCACCACGACCTGCCGATGTCCGTCGGCGACGAGCGCGTCGAGGACCTGTCCGACCGACGGGGTGTTCAGGTCCAGGAAGGCGAGCCGCACGTCCAGGCCGGGGTTCTCGGCCCGGACGGTGTCGAGCGCAGCAGCCACGGCCCGCGACGATCGCGGGTCGCGACTGCCGTGCGCGACGGCGACGAGCGGCATCATGCCGGGACGCGGTCCCCGAGTTCGATGTCGGCGAGTCCGTCGCCCACGAGACCGGCGGCGAGGGTGTTGCCTCCGGCCGGATCGATGAGCAGGAAGCTGCCGCTGCGACGGTTGACGCGGTAGTCGTCCGCGGCGATCGGCTCGGCGACACGCACCGTGATGCGCGCGATCTCGTTGAGCTCGATGCTCTCCGGGCTGGGGACGGAGGAGAGGTCCTGCTCGTCGAACCGCTCGTCGATCGTCCCGACGATGGCCTGCGTGGTGCGGGTGCCGTGCTTGAGCAGCAGCCGTGCGCCGGGGCGCAGCGGCTTCTCGGCGAGCCAGCACACGGTGGCCTCGAACTCGGACAGCGGCTCCGGTGCGGCCTGCGGCGTGGCGATGATGTCGCCGCGGGAGACGTCGACGTCGTCGGCGAGCACCAGCGTCACCGACCGGCCGGCGTGCGCGACATCGAATGCGCCGTCGGCAGTGTCGATGCGCTCGACGGTGGTGCGGACACCGGACGGCAGCACGACGACCTCGTCGCCGGGACGCACGGAACCCGCTGCGACCTGACCCGCGTAGCCGCGGTAGTCGGGGAACTCCGCCGTGCGGGGACGGATCACGTACTGCACAGGGAACCGCAGACCGGTCTCGTGCCGGCCGTGCACATCCGCGTCGACGGGGACGGACTCGAGGTACTCGATGAGGGTCGGGCCGTCGTAGTAGGGGGTGTTCTCGCTGCGCACCGCCACATTGTCGCCGTGCAGCGCGGAGACCGGGATCTCCTGCACGTCCTCGGCCGCCCAGCCGAGCGAACTCGTCAGCTCGCCGAACTCTGCGGAGATCTGCGCGAACACCGCCGCCGGATCCTCGACGAGGTCGATCTTGTTGACCGCGAGGACGAGCTTCGGCACACCGAGGAGGGCGAGCACCGCGGCGTGCTTGCGGGTCTGCGAGACGACGCCCTTGCGCGCGTCGACCAGCAGGACGACGAGCTGCGCGGTGGACGCACCCGAGACGGTGTTGCGGGTGTACTGGACGTGGCCGGGGGTGTCCGCCAGGACGAAACTGCGCTTCGGCGTGGCGAAGTAGCGATACGCCACGTCGATGGTGATGCCCTGCTCACGTTCGGCGCGCAGGCCGTCGACGAGCAACGACAGGTCGGGGGTGTCGAGGCCGCGATCGACCGACGCGCGGGTGACGGCGTCGATCTGGTCGGCGAGCACGGACTTGGTGTCGTACAGCAGCCGGCCCACCAGGGTGGACTTGCCGTCGTCGACCGAACCGGCGGTGGCGAGGCGCAGCAGCTGCGTGTCGCTCTGCACGGCCCGCTCGTGGAGGTCGCTCATGATCAGAAATAGCCCTCTCGCTTGCGGTCTTCCATCGCCGCTTCGGAAACCCGGTCGTCGCCGCGGGTGGCGCCGCGCTCGGTCAGTCGTGATGCCGCGACCTCGGCGAGGATCTCCTCGTTCGTGGAGGCCTCGGACAGGATCGCGCCGGTGGTCGAGCCGTCGCCGACGGTGCGGTAGCGCACCGAACGCACCTCGAGCTCTTCGCCTTCGGCCGGACCGCCCCAGACGCCCGGGGTCATCCACATGCCGTCGCGGCGGTAGACGGGACGCTCGTGCGTGTAGTAGATGCTCGCCAGTTCGACGTTCTCGCGGGCGATGTACCGCCAGATGTCGAGTTCGGTGAAGTTGCTCAGCGGGAAGACGCGCACGTGCTCCCCGGGTGCGTGCCGCCCGTTGTACAGATTCCACAGTTCGGGACGCTGACGCTTCGGGTCCCACTGGCCGAATGCGTTGCGCAGCGAGAAGATCCGCTCCTTGGCGCGCGAACGCTCCTCGTCGCGGCGGCCACCGCCGAAGACGGCGTCGAACCGGTTCTCCGAGATCGCGTCGAGCAGCGGAACGGTCTGCAGCGGGTTGCGGATGCCGTCGGGACGCTCGGTGAGCCGGCCGTCGGCGAGATAGTCCTCGACGCTCGCGACGTGCAGGCGCAGGTTGTACTTCGAGACCACGTGATCGCGGAACTCGAGAACCTCGGGGAGGTTGTGCCCGGTGTCGACGTGCAGCAACGCGAAGGGCAGCGGTGCCGGCCAGAAGGCCTTGATGGCCAGGTGCAGCAGGACGGTGGAGTCCTTGCCTCCGGAGAACAGGATGACGGGTCGTTCGAACTCGCCCGCGACCTCGCGGAAGACGTGGATCGCCTCCGACTCGAGGGCATCGAGGGTGTCGAACCGGTTGCCGTCCGACAGTGTCCGGGCTTCGGTGGGATTCGTATCGGTGAGTGTCATGAGGCGTGCAACCCGCATTCGGTCTTGGCTCGGCCGGCCCAGCGCCCGCTGCGCGGATCGGCTCCGGGAAGTGGTTTGGTGGTGCACGGGGCGCACCCGATGGACGGGTAGCCCTCGTCGACGAGGGGATTGACGAGGATCCCGTGTTCGTCGATGTAGTTCTGCATGTCCTCGTCGGACCATGCCGCGATCGGATTGATCTTCACCAGCCCGAACGCGTCGTCGAACGAGACGAGCGGAGCGTTCGCGCGGGTGGGGGCCTCGACGCGGCGGATGCCGGTCACCCATGCGCGGTAGCCCTTCAGGCTCTCCGTCAGCGGTACCACCTTGCGCAGGCGGCAGCACTCGTTCGGATCGCGGGCGAACAGATCCTTGCCGAGCAGGTCGTCCTGCTCCGCGACCGACTGCTGTGCCTGCGCGTCGACGATGTTCACGCCGTACACCTGCGCCACCGCGTCACGTGTGCCGAGCGTCTCGGCGAAGTGGTAGCCGGTGTCGAGGAACAGCACGTCCACCCCGGGGCGCTGCTGCGCGGCGAGATGGACCAGGACCCCGTCCTGCATGTTGGACGCGACGATGTAGCCGCTGCGTCCGCTGTCGGTGGGGGTACCGAACGTCTCGTCCGTCCAACGCAGGAGTTCCTGCGCCGACGCACCCTCGAGTTCTGCCGCCCCCTGCGCGGCAATACTGCGGAGTTCGTCGATGTTCGTGTCGATCGTCATCGCGTCCCTTCCCGATCCGTCTTCGTGTCGACCGCTGCAACAGTGCCGGTCATCGCAGGTCGGCCTCCTCGGCCCGGACGGCCCATTCGCCGAAACGCTCGCCCTCGGTGCGCTCCTTGACGAAGGTGCGCACCACCCGCTCGATGTAGTCGCCGAGTTCGGCGCTGGTGACCTTGTGCTGGCGCAGCTTGCGCCCGAACTTCGCGTCGAAGCCCAACGCACCGCCGAGATGCACCTGGAATCCCTCGACCTGGTTGCCCTCACCGTCGTCGACGAGCTGGCCCTTGAAGCCGATGTCGGCGATCTGGGAACGCGCGCACGAGTTGGGGCAGCCGTTGATGTTGATCGTGACCGGAACGTCGAGCTGCGCGTTGATGTCGGCGAGCCGCTCCTCGAGTTCGGGCACCAGGGCCTGCGAACGCTTGCGTGTCTCGACGAAGGACAGCTTGCAGAACTCGATTCCCGTGCAGGCCATGAGATTCTTGCGCCACGGCGACGGCGAGGCCGGCAGACCCAGCGCCTCGAGCTCGGTGACGAGCTGCTCGACCTTGTCGTCGGCGACGTCGAGCACGATGAGCTTCTGGTAGGGCGTGAACCGGATCCGGTCGGAGCCCGCCCGCTCGGCGGCGTCGGCCACTGCGGACAGGATCGTGCCCGAGACACGGCCGGCGATCGGCGCGACCCCCACGGCGTTGAGGCCGTTGCGCAGCTTCTGGACGCCGACGTGGTCGATCGGACGCTCGGGAGCGGCCGGGGCCGGGCCGTCGATCAGCGGACGCTTCAGGTACTCGGTCTCGAGCACCTCGCGGAACTTCTCGATGCCCCAGTCCTTGATGAGGAACTTCAGGCGCGCCTTGGACCGCAACCGGCGGTAGCCGTAGTCGCGGAAGATCGCGACGACGCCCTCCCACACGTCGGCGACCTCGTGCAGCGGGATCCACGCGCCGACCCGTTGCGCGAGCATCGGGTTGGTGGACAGACCGCCGCCGACCCACAGATCGAAACCGGGACCGTGCTCGGGGTGCTCGACACCGATGAAGGCGACGTCGTTGATCTCGTGCACGACGTCCTGCTGGCCGGAGATCGCGGTCTTGAACTTGCGCGGCAGGTTCGAGTACTCGGGGTTGCCGATGTAGCGGCGCACGATCTCGTCGATCGCCGGGGTGCCGTCGATGACCTCGTCGAGGGACTCACCGGCGAGCGGTGAACCGAGTACGACGCGGGGGCAGTCGCCGCACGCCTCGGTGGTCTTCAGGCCGACCGATTCGAGACGCCGCCAGATCTCCGGGACGTTCTCGACCTCGATCCAGTGGTACTGGACGTTCTGGCGGTCGGACAGGTCGGCGGTGTCGCGGCCGAACTCGGTGGAGATACCGGCGATCGTCCGCAGCTGGGTCACATTCAGGGCGCCGGCGTCGCAGCGCACCCGCATCATGAAGTACTTCGCCTCGAGCAGGTCGAGGTTCTCGTCGCCGGTGTAGGTGCCGTCGTAGCCCTGCTCGCGCTGGGTGTACAGACCCCACCAGCGGAACCGGCCGCGCAGGTCGCTCTTGTCGATGCCGTCGAAACCGGTGTGCGCGTAGATATCCTCGATACGCCGACGGACATTGAGCGGGTTGTCGTCCTTCTTCGCTTGCTCGTTCGCGTTGAGCGGCTCCCGGTAACCGAGGGCCCACTGTCCCTCGGCGCGGCGGGTGGCAGGTCGCGCAGCGCGACGTGCGGGCTTGGCCGACTCGTCGGCGGGAGTGACGTCGGTGGTCGACGACATACAGGGTCTCCTGATGTTCGCTGGAACCGGATCGGCGAGCGCAGGAGGGGGCTGAACCTCGTGCACGCATGCTTCGACCCGGCGGGATCTGGGATGTGCCGGGGAGTGCCGACTAGGAACAGTCGGCGCAGAGACGAGCGGCGCAAGGCAGACAGCAGGACGCGCAGACGCGCTTGAAGTCGACGTGGCGTCGCGCCACGAGTCGCACTCCGGGTCCTGTCATGCCGACCATTGTGCCATGTCACCGGGGCGATTCCGAATTGTGGCCGGTATTTCCACCCGATTTTCGGGAAATGTCGAGGTAGGGGGCTCGCGCGCGGAGGCGCCCTCCGGCTCTCTGGAAGACTGGGGTCGTGAACACCACGGAGATCGGTCGGCGCACCGGCACGGAAATCGGTATCGCGGGTCGTCCGGCCGGTCTCGAACTTCCCGCTCCGGCGCTCGCGGGGGTGGGGACGCGACCGTTCGGGGTGTACGTGCACGTGCCCTTCTGCGCGACCCGCTGCGGCTACTGCGATTTCAACACCTACACGGCCGGTGAGCTCGGCAGCGCCGCCTCACCGCAGTCCTGGCTCGAGGGTCTGCGCCGCGAACTCGACGCCGGCGCCCGGTTGCTCTCGGACACCGGACGACGGGCGCCCGCCGCCGAGACGGTCTTCGTCGGCGGCGGCACCCCCTCGCTGCTCGGCGCGGACGGGCTCGCGCAGGTGCTCGACGCGATCCGCGACTCGTTCGGACTGGCGCCCGGCGCCGAGGTGACCACCGAATCCAACCCCGAATCCACCTCCACGCAGTTCTTCTCGGCCATCCGGGAGGCCGGATACACCCGCGTGTCGCTGGGCATGCAGTCCGCCGCGCCGCACGTGCTGGCGGTTCTCGACCGCACCCACACACCCGGGCGGCCGGTCGCGGCGGCGAAGGAAGCGCGCGCCGCCGGTTTCGACCATGTCAACCTCGATCTGATCTACGGCACACCGGGCGAGCGCGACGCCGACCTCGACGCCTCCCTCGACGCGGTGCTCGAGGCGGGCGTCGACCACGTCTCGGCGTACGCGCTCATCGTCGAGGACGGCACCGCGCTCGCGCGCCGTGTGCGTCGCGGCGAGCTGCCCGCACCGGACGACGATGTGCTCGCCACGCGGTACGAACGGATCGACGCACGACTCGCCGAGGCGGGTATGACCTGGTACGAGGTGTCCAACTGGGCGAAGGCCGACGATCCGTCGGCGCGCTGCGCCCACAACCTCGGCTACTGGGACGGTGGCGATTGGTGGGGTGCCGGACCGGGGGCGCACAGTCACGTCGGCGGCGTGCGCTGGTGGAACGTCAAGCACCCCGCCCGCTACGCGTCGACCCTCGCCGACGGTGTCCTGCCCGTGGCGGGCAGCGAACACCTCACGGCCGAGGACCGGCACACCGAACTCGTGATGCTCACCGTCCGGCTGCGCACGGGCCTGCCGCTCGCCGTGCTCGACGCCGAGGAGCGCGAGGCGGCGGAGACGGTGATCGCCGACGGTCTCGCGGTGGTGCACGACGACCACCTCGTGCTGACCGACCGGGGCAGGCTGCTGGCCGACGCGGTGGTCCGCTCGATCCTCACCTAGCCGGCTCGTCCGTGCCCACTGCTTCCCGGTCGCGGCCCGAGCTCGGTCGCTCCGTCGGACATCGGTCGAAACGGAGTGAGTCCACTCCTGATCCGGCTACGCGGGAGACGTGCCCCGAACCTCGGCACCCGGATCGGAAGCGCCACCGGGAATCAACAGGTCGTACTCGAACACCCGGACGTGCATCACCGGCCGGTTCCGCAGCGCGGACTGCACCGCCCGGTGGAGCCCGTCCTCGAGATACAGCACGCCCTGCCACTGGACGGCGTGCGGGAACAGATCGCCGTAGAAGGTCGAATCCTCCGACAACAGCCGGTCGAGTTCGAGAACCTTCGTGGTCGTGACGATTTCGTCGAGGCGCACCTGCCGGGGCGGAATCCTCGACCAGTCGCGCAGAGACAGTCCGTGATCGGGATACGGCTTGCCGTCCCGGACGCCCTTGAAGATCATGCGAACACATTACGGGGAACACGCTGCCGGCGTCGCGTCCGGTGCCGGGGTGGTGTCGCGCACGTGCCCGACACCTGCACGGTCCTCGCGCGATTAGACTGGCAGGGTACGGCCCCGAAAGGTGCGGTCCTGCAGGCGGCGGAAACGGAGGTGGCGGGTTGTCGAGTACCGAGGAGCGGAGATTCAAGGTCTTGCGCGCCATCGTGGCGGATTATGTGTCCACCAAGGAGCCGATCGGCTCCAAGACTCTCGTCGACCGGCACAATCTCGGTGTATCCAGCGCCACGGTCCGCAACGACATGGCTGTGCTCGAAGCCGAGGGATACATCACACAGACCCACACGAGTTCCGGGCGTGTACCCACCGACAAGGGCTACCGCCAGTTCGTCGACAGGATCGCGGAGGTCAAGCCGCTCTCGTCGGCCGAGCGTCGCGCGATCCTGCAGTTCCTCGAATCCGGTGTCGACCTCGACGATGTGCTGCGGCGCGCGGTGCGTCTGCTCGCACAGCTCACCCGTCAGGTCGCGGTCGTGCAGTACCCGACGCTCTCGGCGTCGTCCGTGCGACACCTCGAGGTGGTCGGGCTGACACCGGCGCGGCTGCTGCTCGTGCTCATCACCGATTCGGGTCGCGTGGATCAGCGGATCGTCGAACTCGGCGACGTGATCGACGAGGACGGTCTGTCGCGACTGCGTGAGCTGCTCGGCGGGGCGCTGGCCGGCAAGCGGCTCGCTGCCGCGTCCGTCGCGGTCACCGAACTCGCCGACAACGCGCCGGAGGATCTGCGCGACGCGCTCATCCGGTGCACCACGGTGCTGGTGGAAACCCTCGTCGAGCATCCCGAGGAACGCCTCGTGCTCGGCGGCACCGCCAACCTCACCCGCAACGCCGCGGACTTCGACGGCCACGGGATCGTGCCGGGATCGTTGCGTACGGTCCTCGAAGCGCTCGAGGAGCAGGTGGTGGTGCTGAAGCTGCTCGCGTCCAGCCAGGACGCCGGCCGGGTCACCGTCCGCATCGGTGAGGAGACCCAGTTCGAGGAGATGCGCACCACCTCCGTCGTGTCCACCGGCTACGGTGCCGCAGGTACGGTCTTCGGTGGTCTGGGAGTGCTCGGCCCCACCCGGATGGACTATCCGGGAACCATCGCATCGGTGGCTACCGTTGCGAGATATATCGGTGAGGTGCTCGGCGAGCGCTGAGCACCGTCCATTTTCTGTGTAGAACGAAGTAAGGACGAGAACGAAACGTGGCACGGGACTACTACGGGACGCTCGGCGTGTCCAAGAACGCGACCGACCAGGAGATCAAACGGGCGTACCGCAAGTTGGCGCGCGAGCACCACCCCGACGTGAACCCCGACGAGTCGGCGCAGAAGCGTTTCCAGGAGATCTCGGCCGCCTACGAGGTGCTGTCGGATCCCGAGAAGCGACGCATCGTCGACCTCGGCGGCGATCCGCTCGAACCCGGTGGCGGCGGCGCCGGTGGCTTCGGGGGCGCCGGCTTCGGTGGCGGACTCGGCGACGTCTTCGAGGCGTTCTTCGGTGGCGGGGCAGGCGGATCCCGCGGCCCGCGCGGCCGCGTCCAGCCCGGCGCCGACTCGCTGCTCCGCACCCGGCTGACCCTCGAGGAATGCGCTCGTGGCGTCACCAAGACGGTCACCGTCGACACCGCGATCCTGTGCGATGCGTGCACCGGTTCCGGTACCCACGGCGACTCGAAGCCCGTGCGATGCGAGACCTGCGGTGGTGCCGGCGAGGTCCAGTCGGTGCAGCGCTCCTTCCTCGGCCAGGTCATGACGTCCCGGCCCTGCCCGACCTGCCGCGGTGTCGGCGAGACCATCCCGGACCCCTGCCGGAAGTGCGGCGGCGACGGTCGCGTGCGCGCCCGCCGTGAGATCACCGTCAAGGTGCCTGCCGGTGTGGGCAACGGCATGCGCATCCGCCTCGCGGCCCAGGGCGAGGTCGGCCCCGGCGGTGGTCCCGCCGGCGATCTCTACGTCGAGGTGCTCGAACAGCAGCACGAGGTCTTCGTCCGCGACGGCGACGATCTGCACTGCACCATCCGGGTGCCCATGGTCGACGCGGCGCTCGGCACTGCGGTGACGGTCGACACGATCCTCGACGGCCCCATCGAGATCACCGTCGATCCCGGCACCCAGCCCGGTTCGGTCTCGGTGCTGCGCGGTCACGGCATGCCGAAGCTGCGGTCGGGCACGCGCGGCGATCTGCACGCCCATCTCGAGGTCGTGGTGCCCACCCGGATCGATCACAAGCAGACCAAGCTGCTCGAGGATCTGCGCCGGCACAGCGACCGCGAGCGTGTCGAGGTCGTGACGACCGGTTCGCAGAACTCCGGCGGCCTGTTCTCGCGTCTGCGCGACGCGTTCAGCGCCCGTTAGGTCGCCCGGGTGGCCGCGACACTGTTCTACCTCGACCCGCTGCCCGCCGAAGGGCAGACGGCCGTGCTCGACGGCAAGGAGGGCCGGCACGCCGCCACGGTCCGTCGCATCGCGGTCGGCGAACGGCTCGTGTTGTCCGACGGTGCGGGTGGGGTCGCCGACGTCGAGGTCACCGCGGTGGCGAAGGATCGGCTCGAAGCCCTCGTGCTCGGTCGTCGCGCCGTCGCCCCGCCGCGTCCGAGTGTGACGGTCGTGCAGGCGTTGCCGAAGTCCGACCGGTCCGAACTCGCCGTCGAACTGGCCACCGAGGCCGGAGCCGACGAGTTCGTGCCGTGGCAGTCGGCGCGGTGCGTCGCACGATGGGATGCCAAGGCGGACAAGGGTGTTGCCAAGTGGCAGGCTGTTGCGACCTCGGCGGCCAAACAGTCGCGGCGTGCGCACGTGCCCACGGTCGACGCGCTGCACCGCACTTCCGAGGTCGTCGCCCGTGTGCGGTCGGCCGTCGAGCGCGGTGACGTCGTCGCGGTGCTGCACGAATCCGCGACCACTCCCTTCGCCGACCTGCCGGTGGGCGACGCCGATTCGCTGACGCTGATCGTCGGTCCCGAAGGCGGACTCGACGACGCGGAGGTCCACGCTCTCGTCGACGCGGGGGCGGTGGCCGTCGGTCTCGGCCCCACGGTGCTGCGTACCTCGACCGCGGCGGCCGTTGCACTCGGAGCGATCGGCGTGCTCACCGACCGGTGGCGCACCCGGCCGCTGCACTAGGGACCGCGTGCGGGTTCCGGCTCTCTGTACTGAGGGACCGCGTGCGGGTCCCGATCCTCTGCACTGAAGGAATTCCTCTTGGCTCGCACCAGAATCGCCTACGGCGCCCACTCACAGCAGTTCGGGCACGTCTTCCTGCCCGACCTCGAGACCGTGACGGGGCCCGTTCCCGTTGTCATGGTCGTCCACGGGGGTTCGTGGCACGGTCGCTACCGACTCACCTTGGGCACGGCGCTCGCCGTCGACCTCGCTCGTCGCGGTGTGGTGGCGTGGAACGTCGAGTACCGGCGACTCGAGGCCGGTGGCGCGTGGGAGGAGATGTCCGCCGACGTGGTTGCGGCGTTCGAGACGATCTTCACCGAGGTCGTTCCGCACGCGCAGCGCGCCGGCATCGAGATCGACGTCGACCGTGTCCGGCTCGTCGGCCATTCGGCGGGAGGTCAGCTGGCGGTGTGGCTCGCCGGTGAGAACACATCGGTGCGGCCGGAATTCGTGGTCTCGCAGGCAGGAGCACTCGACCTCGTCACGTCCGGGGAGCGAGGCCGCCGTGTGCACGCATTCGAGGCGCTCTTCGGCGCGTCCTACACGGATGAGCCGGAGCGTTACCGCTCCGCCTCACCCACGCACCGGGTGCCGATCGGTGTGCCGGTCGCGGTGCTGCACGGCACCACCGACGAGCAGGTTCCGGTGAGTGTGGCGCACCGCTACGCCGAGGTGGCCGCGACAGCGGGAGATCCGGTGTCGCTGGAACTGTTCGACGGCGACGACCATGTCGCCTTCCTGAACCGCACGACCCGCTCCTGGGAGCGATCGCTCGAACTGCTCACCGCTCCGTCAGTCGCCGACCTCGGCATCGCTGCGGGAGCGGGCGGGGAGCCCGCGGGGGAGTAGCGCCGTGACCGCCGCGGCGCCGACGAGCAGGACGATACCGGCGACGAGGCTCGCGGACGAGATCGCCTGCGCGAACGCCGCGGACGACGCGTCGAGCAGAGGCTGCGCGTACGACGCCGCGAACGGATGGGCTGCGAGTTCCTCCGCGACGATCGCCGCACCGCCCACCGAGTCGCCGGCCGCCTCGATCGCCATCGCCGCCTGCTCGGCCATCGGGCCCGTCAGATCTGCCATGGGGAATCCGTCGAGGAAACCGGAGATCTCGCGGTGATAGGTGGTCGCGAGGATCGAGCCGAGTACGGCGATGCCCAGTGAACCGCCGAATTCCACTGCGGTGTCGTTCAATCCGCCCGCCGATCCGAGATCCGAGTCGGGGAAGCCGCCCATGACGAGGTCGGTGGACGGGGGTGTGGCCAGGCCGATGCCCAGCCCCAGTAGCAGCAACGAGATGAGGAAGGGTGTGAAGCCGGAGCCGGTGTCCGTGACGGTGAGGGCGAGGATGCCTGCCGCTGCGGCGATCATGCCCGCGCCCACGAGGAGCCGCGCGCCCAGGCGAGGGGCGAGCCGGCCGCTCAGCGCCGCACCCAGCGAGACCGTCGCCGCAAGGGGGAGCAGACGCAGCCCCGTCTCGAGGGGGCCGTAGCCCAGCACGAACTGGAACTGCTGGGAGACGAAGTAGATGGCTCCGAACGCGACGAGGAAGAGCAACAGCACGGCGACGCAGGCACCGCCGACGGTCCGGTCCGCGACACGGTGCAGATCCAGCAGCGGCCGGGGATGGCGCAGTTCCCACACGACGAATAGAACCGCGACGACCACCGAACCGACCGTGGTCGCGATCACCCCGGTGCCCCAACCGAAGTGGAAGCCTTCGATGATCGCGTAGACGATCCCGCCGAGGGCGAGGACCGACAGGGCGCCGCCGATCCAATCGGTGCGGGTGAGATCGTCGGCCTTCGATGCGGGCACGAGGATCATGGCGGCGAGGGCGGCGAGCGCCGCGATCGGTACGTTGATGAGGAAGGTCGACCCCCACGAGTTCGATTCGAGGAGCCATCCGGCGAGCAGTGGGCCGAGGGCGATGGCGAGGCCCGAGGTGGCCGCCCATGCGGCGATCGCCCGGGCACGCTCGCGCGGGGGGAACATCGCGACGAGCAGCGACAGCGTTGCAGGCATGATGACGGCGGCGCCCACACCCATGACGATGCGCGCGACGATCACATCACCCGCGCTGTCGGCGAGCGATCCGTACACCGCCCCCGCGGCGAACCCCGCCAGGCCTGCCAGCAGCGCGCGTCGACGGCCGTACCGGTCGCCGAGCACGCCGAACAGCAGCATCAGCGCGGCGTAGGGGACGGTGTAGCCGTCGATGATCCACTGCATGTCGGCGCTGGTGAGCTGCAGGTCGCGCAGCATTCCGGGCGCTGCGACGATGAGTGAGGTGTTCGCCATCACGACGATGAGCAGGCTCAGGCACAGCACCGCGAGTCCTGCCCAGCGCAGCCGGTAGGGTTCCTTCGCCGCGCTCCCTTCCGATCGGGTGACAGCAGTGGTCATCGGGCTCTCCTCGGGGTGCTGGGTGGACGGGGACGGACCCCCGTTCTGCACGGCGCTGTGCAAGTTACACAGTTGCACATCCGTGTGCAACTAGAATGAAAGACAGATCACAGTCAGTAGGAAGAGGGCGAAGAACGTGGAGAACTCGGTCACTCGGCCACGAACCCGATTCATCGCGAACCGCATGCGCATACTCGATGCGGCAGTGATGTGTTTCGCCACCGACTTCGACGCGAGCATGGACGATGTCGCGAAGGCCGCGGGCGTGGTCCGCCGCACGGTGTACGCGCACTTCCCCAACCGGGAAGCGCTCGTCGAGGGGATCGTCGACGACGCCTCGACCGCGCTCGCCGAGGCCCTCGACCACCCCGAACCGGAGGACCCCGAGGTCGCCCTCGCGGTGGAGGGGCTGCGGACCTGGCCGATCGGCGACCGCTATCGCGTGCTGCTCTCGTTCGCGCGCAAGGAGGTGGGTGAGCAACGCATCGCCGAACTCGTCGCGCCGGTGCGCTCACGCGTCCTCGGGCTCGTCGAACGTGGCCTCGCGCAGGGGCAGTTCTCCGACTACCTTCCGGCGCCGGTGCTGGTCGGGATGATGGAAGGCCTGACGATGGCCACGCTCGAGCAGGCCAACCTCGGTCTGGTGGACGACTCGGGCGACACCATCGTGCTCGGCAACCTCGTGCTGGCCGGGGTCTCACCCGATCGGGCACCGGCCGTCCTCGCCGAGGCGCGGCGATGGCTCGCGGAGGCCACCTCGGGAGACGGGGGCACCGAAGCCCGGTGAAACGCACTGTTGCGGGAGGGTACGCCCCGCCCGGCGCTAGACTGGCACGAACACGACGACCGTCGTGCACGAGCCGAACCGAAAGCAGGACGTACCGTCCACGTGAGTGAACCAGACCGACCCCACGAGCCCGCCGAACTCGAACCGACCACGGTCCGATCGAGCCTGGACTTCCCGTCGGAGGCCGCAGCGCCCCTGCTCGGAGCCGCGGACGAGAACCTGATCGCCCTCGAGGCCCTCCTGGCGGCGGACATCCACGTGCGGGGCAACACCGTCACGCTGACCGGTGCACCCGCCGACGTCGCGCTCGCCGAACGCGCGCTCGCCGAACTCGTCACCCTCGTCCGACGCGGTCAGCCGCTCACCCCCGACGCCGTGCGCCGCACCGTGGGCATGCTCACCCAGGGGCTCTCCGAGTCGCCGGCCGACGTGCTCAGCCTCGACATCCTGTCGCGTCGCGGGAAGACGATCCGGCCCAAGACCCTGAACCAGAAGCGGTACGTCGACGCCATCGATGCTCACACCATCGTCTTCGGCATCGGCCCCGCCGGTACGGGCAAGACCTATCTCGCCATGGCGAAGGCCGTGCAGGCGCTGCAGACCAAGCAGGTCAACCGCATCATCCTCACCCGACCCGCCGTCGAGGCCGGGGAGCGACTCGGCTTCCTGCCGGGCACCCTGTACGAGAAGATCGACCCCTATCTGCGTCCGCTGCACGACGCATTGCACGACATGATGGATCCGGAGGCGATCCCGAAGCTCATGCAGGCCGGGGTGATCGAGGTTGCGCCCCTGGCATTCATGCGGGGCCGGACCCTCAATGACGCGTTCATCATCCTCGACGAGGCGCAGAACACCACGGCCGAGCAGATGAAGATGTTCCTCACGCGCCTGGGATTCGGCTCCAAGATCGTCGTGACCGGCGACATCACGCAGATCGACCTGCCCGGCGGTGCCCGCTCGGGTCTCGCCGCCGCCACCGAGATCCTCGACGGCATCGACGACATCCACATCGCGCGACTCGACAGCAGCGACGTCGTGCGGCACCGGCTCGTCTCCGACATCGTCGACGCCTACGGCCGTTTCGAGGCCGGCCGCGACGGCGACGGGATTTCCGGCAACCGCGCCCAGCGCCGCGCGCAGCGGGTGCAGCGTCGATGAACCCCCTTGTAGATCAACCGAATACCGTCGTGCAGAAGGAACTCCAGTCATGAGCATCGAGATCTCGAACGAATCGGGCATGGACGTCTCGGAGGAGGAACTCCTCGACGTCGCTCGCTTCGTGATCGCCCGGATGGATGTGCATCCGGCGGCGGAGTTGTCGATGGTGCTCGTGGACCTCGACACCATGGCCGATCTGCACGTGCGGTGGATGGACCTGCCCGGCCCCACCGATGTGATGTCGTTCCCCATGGACGAACTCGAGCCCGGCGGACGTCCCGACGCTCCGGAGCCGGGCCCGTCGATGCTCGGCGACATCGTGCTGTGTCCGCAGTTCGCCGCAGACCAGGCGGTCAAGGCCGGTCACCCGGTGGACCACGAGCTCGCCCTGCTCACCGTGCACGGCATGCTCCACCTCCTGGGCTACGACCATGCCGAGCCGGAGGAGGAGAAGGAGATGTTCGGCCTGCAGAATCAGCTCCTCGCCGAGTGGTACGAGGAGATCCGGCGCGCCGAGCAGGAGGCACTCCTCGCCGCCCGCGACCGGAAGCTGCTGGGCAAGGCCGGTTTCGTCGACACTCCCGAATCATGAGCGGCGACAGTACGAACCCACCTGATCGGACGACGCCGGCCGGGGGAGTGACGGTCGCGTGAGTACCGTGCCCCTCGTCGTCCTGGCGGTCGTCCTGGTGGTGCTCGGCGGTCTGTTCGCCGCCGTCGATTCCGCCCTGAACACCGTATCCGCTGCGCGCGCCGAGGAACTGGCGAAAGAGGGCCGGACCGGTGCGCGGCGCCTGCTCGGTCTGCTCGACGATCGGCCCCGCTACGTCAATCTGACGGTGCTGCTGCGGATCCTCTGCGAGATCACCGCCACCGTGGTGCTCGTCGGTGCACTGCTCGCCGTCCTCGACCGGACGTGGGTGCTCGTGGTGGGCGCCGCGGTGATGGTGATCGTCGACTACGTCGTGATCGGCGTCGGCCCTCGCACTCTCGGACGCCAGCACGCCTACCCGATCGCGCTCGCGGCCACCGGTCCGTTGCGGATCCTCGGTGTCCTGCTCGGTCCGATCAGCCGGATCCTCATCGCCGTGGGTAACGCCGTCACACCCGGCCGCGGTTTCCGGAACGGCCCGTTCGCCAACGAGATCGAGCTGCGCGAACTGGTCGACCTCGCGCAGGAGAGCGGAGTCGTGGCCGACGAGGAACGCCGGATGATCCAGTCGGTGTTCGATTTCGGCGACACCACCGCCCGCGAGATCATGGTTCCGCGTCCCGAGATGGTGTGGATCGAGGAGACCAAGACGGCCGGTCAGGCCACCTCGCTCGCGGTCCGCAGCGGACACTCCCGGATCCCGGTGATCGGCGAGAACGTCGACGACATCCGCGGTGTCGTCTACCTCAAGGATCTCGTCAAGCAGACCTACTACCACCGTGATGGTGGGCGCAGCGTCTCGGTGGCCGACGTCATGCGACCGGCGGTGTTCGTGCCGGATTCGAAGCGCCTCGACGATCTGCTCGCCGACATGCAGCGCGACCGCAACCACATGGCGGTGCTCGTCGACGAATACGGCGGCATCGCAGGCCTGGTGACGATCGAGGACGTCATCGAGGAGATCGTCGGTGAGATCGCCGACGAATACGACACCGGGGAGATTCCCGATGTCGAGGATCTCGGCGACGACACCTACCGGGTCTCGGCGCGACTGCCCGTCGAGGATCTCGGCGAACTGTTCGATATCGACATCGAGGACGACGAGGTCGACACGGTCGGCGGACTCCTCGGCTACGAGCTCGGCCGAGTTCCTCTGCCGGGCGCGGAGGTACGGACCCACGGCCTGCTGCTGCGCGGTGAGGGCGGACCGGACGTCCGCGGGCGGGTGCGTGTGAGCACCGTCCACGTGCAGCGGGCGGCACCCGACGAAGAACACAGCGATACCGATACGGCCACGACCGAGGAGCATGCATGACCGACACCGACTTCCGTTCCGGCTTCATCTGTTTCGTCGGCCGGCCCAACACCGGGAAGTCGACGCTCACGAACGCGCTCGTGGGCAGCAAGATCGCGATCACCTCGTCGCGTCCGCAGACCACCCGGCACACCATCCGCGGCATCGTCCACCGCGACAACGCGCAGCTCATCCTGGTCGACACGCCAGGACTGCACCGTCCGCGCACCCTGCTCGGCCAGCGACTGAACGATCTGGTGCAGGACACCTACTCCGAGGTCGACGCGATCGGCATGTGCTTCCCCGCCGACGAGAAGATCGGCCCCGGCGACCGCTGGATCCTGGAGCAGGTGCGGCACATGGCGCCGAAGACCCCGGTCGTCGGCATCGTGACGAAGATCGACAAGGTCGGCAAGCAGCAGGTCGCGGCGCAGTTGCTCGCCGTGTCGAAGCTCCTCGGCGAGGACTGCGAGGTCGTGCCCGTCTCCGCGGCGTCGGGTGAGCAGGTCGAGGTCCTCATCGACGTCCTCGTCTCGCACATGGAACCCGGTCCGGCCTTCTATCCCGACGGCGAGCTCACCGACGAGCCGGAGGAGACCCTGATGGCCGAGCTCATCCGTGAGGCCGCGCTCGAAGGTCTCGGCGACGAGCTGCCGCACTCGCTCGCGGTCGTCATCGAAGAGATCACGGAACGTGAGGGCCGCACCGAGAAGCAGGGCGAGATGCTCGACGTGCACGCCCTGCTCTACGTCGAGCGGCCGAGCCAGAAGGGCATCGTGATCGGCAAGGGCGGCGCGCGGCTGCGCGAGGTGGGCACCGCCGCGCGCACCCAGATCGAGAAGCTCCTCGGCGTGAAGATCTATCTCGACCTGCACGTGAAGGTCGCGAAGGACTGGCAGCGCGATCCCAAACAGCTGGGCCGCCTGGGATTCTGACGCTCGCTGCGGGCACCCTGTCGGGCGGACGTGGCGACCGGCCGGTGAGCCACACCGACGCGAGGTCGTCCGCGGTCACCACGGCCCGAAGTTCTGCGCGACCACCGAGACCGATGCCGCGTGTACTGCGGGGTTCAGCGGCGATCTGCCGCTGCTCCCTGCAGCATCAGCAGGACGGCCTCCGACAGGTCCGGCTCCGTGCCCGTCGACAGGCGGCGCAGCTGCAGGCCGGTGATGGTGGCCACGACCGTCGGGGCGATCGTCTCCGGTGTCGGCACACCGAGGGCGGAGAGGACGGAGACGGCCAGCACGTCGTAGGCGCGCCAGCACCGCTCGGCGACCTGCCGTAGCTCGTCGTCGCGTCCCGCCTGCACGTACAGTTCGAAGGGCGCGATGCGCTCGGCCGTGAAGGTCAGGTCGTGGGCGACCCGCTCGGTGATCTCCGCCGCTTCGGTCAACGACAACGCCTGTGAGCGATAGCGATCGGTGAGTTCGCGCAGGCGCTCGGTCTCCTCGTCGACGAAGAACTCGAGGGCGGCCCGCAGCAGGTCGGCCTGGGTGGGGAAGTGGTAGGTGATCGATCCCAGCGATACCTCGGCGCGCGCCGCGATGCGCCGGTTCGTCACGCCCGCGACACCGTGGGTTCCGACGAGATGCAGGGTGGCGTGGACGATCCGCGAGCGGGTGTCGTCGCGCGTGGTCACCACCATTGCTCCGGGGTGTGCTCGTGCCAGCGCAGCACCGACTCCAGTTGCGAGGCGAGGGACACCAGGAGCGGTTCGGAGTTCTCCGGGCCGAGCAATTGGGCGCCCACCGGCAGGCGCTCCTCGGTGAATCCGGCCGGGACGTTGACCGCGGGCCAGCCCAGCACGTTCCACGGCCACGCGTACGGGCACGCGCCCGTGATGACCTTGTCGGTGGCCCACCCGCCGATTCCGTCGATCGCCGTCACCGGTAGCGGCGGTGTGGCGGTGGTGGGGGCGAGCACGACGTCGAACCGGTCGAAGGTGCGGCCGACCCGCCGGTGCAGGCGCGGCTCGGCGGCGCGTGCTGCGCGTAGCGGAAAGCCGTGGAGCAGGCGGCCGGTGCGCGCGTTGGCGCGGGTGCGGACGTCGGGGAGAGACGGATCGGGCAGGCGATGGAGCCAGTCCTCGATGCCGGACATGGAGCGCGGAAGGAAGTTCAGCCCGAAGAGGATTCCGTAGTCGGGATCGGCGAGGGTCACCTCGTGTCCGAGATCGCGCAGCACGGCGGCGAGCGCGGCGATGCGGGTGCGGACGCGGGCGTCGAGGCGGGTGGGTGTCGCGGTGAACGGGATCTTCACCGACAGGGCGATGTTCAGCCTGCCAGGATCCCGTCCCACGGAGTCGGAGACGGTGAGTGGCGCGCACGTGTGCCGGTCGCCGGGATGGTTGCCGGACACGACATCGAGGAGCAGGGCCGCATCGGCGACCGTGCGGGCGAGGGGACCGTGCGTGGTCAGCCCGTTGAAGGACTCGGCGTCGGGCCACATGGAGATGCGGCCGCGCTGCGGCTTGATGCCGACGAGATTCGACCACGAGGCAGGGATACGGACCGATCCGGCGCCGTCGGATCCCAGCGCGGCCGGCACGAGCCCGGCGGCGACGGCGGCGGCGCTGCCGCCCGACGAACCGCCGGGGGTGTGGTCGCGCGACCACGCGCTGCGGGTGTGCCCGAACGCATCACCACCGGTGAGCGGCCACTGGCCGAGTTCGGGGGAGTGCGTCTTACCGACGATCACGGCTCCGGCGGCGCGCAGGCGGCACACGACCTCGGCGTCGGTGTCCTTCGGAGCGAAGGTGCCGGCGCACCCGAACATCGTCGTCTCGCCGACGACGTCCGTGTCGTCCTTGATCGCGATGGGGACCCCGAGCAGGGGCAGGCGTTCGCCGCTCGCGCGGCGTCGGTCGGCCTCGCGGGCCTCGTCGAGTGCGGCCGTGCGGCGCACGACACGGAAGGCGTTGAGGTGCGGCTGCGACTCGTCGATCCGGTCGAGGCTCGCACGGACGAGATCCGTGGAGGTGGTCTCACCGCGGTCGAGCGCTCCGACGGTCGCCTTCAGGTCGCGCAGATTGGTTCGAGCATCCATTCGTTCCCCCGTTCGTTCGAACGAACAATAACGCGTTCCAGTTCTGGATGTCGAGTCCCCTCACGGGTCGTCCCGTGTCACCGCGCCATGACAGACTCGGGGAGTGAGGCTTTATCGGGACAACGCGGTGGTGCTGCGCCAGCACAAGCTGGGCGAGGCCGACCGCATCGTCACCCTGCTGACACGCCGGCACGGACTCGTGCGGGCCGTCGCGAAGGGCGTGCGCCGCACACGCTCGAAGTTCGGCGCGCGGCTCGAACCGTTCGCCCACATCGACGTCCAGCTCCACCCGGGCCGCAATCTCGACATCGTCACCCAGGTGCAGACCCTCGACGCCTTCGCCGTGGGCATCGTCGACGACTACTCCCGCTACACCACCGCGTGCGCGATCCTCGAGACCGCCGAACGGCTCGCCGGTGAGGAACGCGCACCCGTACCGCGCCTGCACGCGCTCACCGTCGGAGCCCTCCGTGCGGTGTGCGACCACACCCGGCCACCCGAACTCGTGCTCGACGCCTACCTGCTGCGAGCCATGACCTACGCGGGGTGGGCGCCGGCGATCACCCACTGCGCGCGCTGCGACCGTCCCGGCCCGCACACCGCCTTCCACGTCGCCGCCGGCGGTGCGGTGTGCGTGCACTGCCGTCCCCCGGGGGCGGCCACACCCGCACCGGGAGTGTTCGCACTGCTCGACGCGCTCGACCGCGGACGATGGGCCGAGACCGAATCGGCCGACGCAGCGGTGCGGCGCCAGGCCAGCGGCCTCGTCGCCGCGCACCTGCAATGGCACCTCGAGCGGCAACTGCGCTCGCTGCCCCTCGTCGAACGCGGTCGCACCGAGCCTCCGATCTCCAACCGGGCTGATGACGTCGCACGGGCCGTCCGGCAGGATGGGGATCGTGATTCGACGACGTACCACGCCCCCATCGTCTGAGCGGGTGATCCGGCCGCCCGACCCGCACCCGTCGGGCGCACGGCCTCCCGTCCTGCAGTCCGAGCTGATTCCGCAGCACGTGGCGCTCGTGATGGACGGCAACGGTCGCTGGGCGCAGGAGCGCGGTCTGCCGCGCACCGCCGGGCACGAACGAGGCGAAGCCGTACTGATGGACACGGTGTGCGGATGCATCGAGATGGGCGTCAAGTGGCTGTCGGCCTATGCCTTCTCCACCGAGAACTGGAAGCGCAGCCCCGACGAGGTCCGATTCCTCATGGGCTTCAACCGCGACGTGATCCGGCGACGCCGCGACGAGATGCACGAGATGGGTGTGCGCGTCCGGTGGGCCGGCCGCCGTCCCCGCCTGTGGCGCAGCGTGATCAAGGAACTCGAGATCGCCGAGGAGCTGACGAAGGACAACGACGTCATGACCCTCACGATGTGCGTCAACTACGGCGGACGCGCCGAGATCGCCGACGCCGCAAGGGAAATCGCCCGGCGTGTCGCGGCCGGTGAACTGGACCCCGAGCGCATCACCGAGTCGACCGTCGCGCGGTATCTCGACGAGCCCGAGATGCCCGACGTCGACCTGTTCCTGCGGCCCTCGGGCGAGCAGCGCACCTCGAACTTCCTGCTGTGGCAGTCCGCCTACGCCGAACTGGTCTTCCAGGACACGATGTTCCCCGATTTCGACCGGCGCGACCTGTGGGCGGCATGCGTCGAATATGCCTCGCGCGACCGGCGATTCGGCGGTGTGAAATGACCTCCCTGCGCGAGCGGGTCGCGGTCGCCCTCACGCCCTTCGTCGACGTCCGCACCCCGTCGTCCGCCGCGAACGGCGACAGTTCGTTCGGATTCGACTACGGCGCCGTGCCCTTCGCGCTGCAGGTCGTCACGCTCACCGAAGGACTCGACGTGATCTCCGTCACCGGAGTGCTCGCATGGGATCTTCCGCTCGACGACGCCGTGCGCATCCGGGTCGCGACCGCTGCCGACGCCCTGCAGTTCGGCTCGGTGCACCTCGTCGAACGCGACGCCGAGGCCGACGTCGTACTGCGGTACTCGTTTCCCGCGACCGGTCTCGACGACACGGCGCTGACCACCATGCTGCTGCTCGTGCTCGACGGCGCCGCCGACGCGCGCGGTGCCGTCGCGGGAACCCCCGATCCGAAGGAGAATTCGTGACCACGACCGACACCGACGTCGAGACCACCACCGAGGAGGTCGTCGCCGCCGACGGGCCGCATGCCGTCGCGATCCCCACCGAGGACGACGACACGCTGCGTGCCGCCGTGGTGGAGACGCTTTCGGAGATTCTCGAGGAGGCTCCCGAAGCCGACGAGGACGGCGAGATCCCGATCTGGATCGACGACGTGCTCACCTACGCGACCGTCGACGCCGAGGGTGGCTTCGTGCTGCTCACCACGTACCTGGTCGAGGGCATCGCGGGGCGCACCCGGGCGGCGGAGGTCCTCGGCGACCTGCAGATCGAGTTCCCGGAGGTGAAGTTCGTCCTCGACAAGGACCGGGTCACCGTCGAGTTGCGGGTCGCGGCGTCGCCGCTCGTCCCGATCCATCTCGTGCGGGCCGTCGCGTCGCTCGTCCCGGTCGTCGAACAGGCACGCGCGCTGGCGCAGCGCCTCGGGGGCGAGGCGTCGGTCTTCGACGGTGAGGCCGATGGCGACGAGGAGGACCTGCTCGTCGACGGCTGCGGCTGTGGGGACTGCGACTGCGGCTGACCGCCGCGGTCAGCCCTGTGCGAGTGCGCAGTCCCGGCAGTTGCCGAAGATCTCGACGGTGTGACTGACGTCGACGAAGCCGTTCGCCTCGGCCACCTCGTGCGACCAGCGTTCGACCTCCGGGCCGTCCACCTCGACCGTGAAGCCGCAGTGGCGGCACACGAGATGGTGGTGGTGCCCGGAGGAGCACCGCCGGAACAGCGACTCGCCGCTGTCGGTACGCAGCACGTCGACGCTGCCCACCTCTGCGAGCGACTGCAGGGTGCGGTAGACGGTGGTCAGGCCGATGCCTTCGCCGCGCTTGCGCAGTTCGTCGTGCAGATCCTGGGCGGAGCGGAACTCCTCGGTGTTGTCGAGCAGGTCGACGATGGCGCTGCGTTGACGGGTCGAGCGGACCCCCACGAGAGGTTTGCGGGCGGAGGTCACTGCGATCGTCCTTCCTGTGCATGAGCAACGGCATCGACGACGATATGGGCGAGATGGTCGTCGGCCAGGTGGTAGAGCACTTCGCGTCCCGAGCGTTCGCCGCGTACGACGCCGGCGGTCTTGAGTACTCGCAGATGCTGGCTGATGAGCGGTTGGGTGACTCCCAGGGCGCCGACGAGTTCGTGCACGCAACGAGCGGACTCGCGCAGTTCGAGCACGATCGAGATGCGGACGGGCGCCGACAGCGCCCGCAGCAGCTCGCCGGCCGCGATCAGCGTGTCGTGGGAGATGTCGGGCCGGGATGCGAGGGCGTCGGTCCCGGTCGATCCGAGGGTCCGCTCGCCTGTGCTGCAGTCGTGTGGATCGGCGTCGACACTCACGGGGCTCCTCGGGGCGGGTCGGCCGCCGATCGGCGGCCTTATTGCAAATCGATTCCATTTTGATATGCACGATTGCGCATGTCAACCGGCGCGAATTCGGACTCCGAACGAGGAGCGATAGGCTTACAGATCGACGCATGCTGCGAAAACCCGCATCGAAGATGGAGAACCGAGTGGCACCCAAATCCAAGATCGATACCGTCGCCAACCTCGCCAAGCGCCGGGGCCTGGTCTATCCCTGCGGTGAGATCTACGGCGGAACCAGGTCGGCCTGGGATTACGGACCGCTCGGTGTGGAGCTCAAGGACAACATCAAGAAGCAGTGGTGGCGCAACATGGTCACCGGCCGCGAGGACGTCGTCGGCCTCGACTCGTCGGTGATCCTTCCGCGCCAGGTCTGGGTCGCGTCCGGCCACGTCGGTGTCTTCAACGACCCGCTCGTCGAGTGCCTGAGCTGTCACAAGCGCCACCGGCAGGACCACCTACAGGAGGCCTACGCCGAGAAGAACAAGCTCGACGATCCCGACGCCGTGCCGATGACGGAGATCGTGTGCCCGGACTGCGGCACCAAGGGCCAGTGGACCGAGCCCCGCGATTTCAACATGATGCTCAAGACCTACCTCGGCCCGATCGAGAGCGAGGAAGGCCTCCACTACCTGCGCCCCGAGACGGCGCAGGGCATCTTCGTGAACTTCGCGAACGTGCTCACCACCTCGCGTAAGAAGCCGCCGTTCGGCATCGGCCAGATCGGCAAGAGCTTCCGCAACGAGATCACGCCCGGCAACTTCATCTTCCGCACCCGCGAGTTCGAGCAGATGGAGATGGAGTTCTTCGTCAAGCCGGGCGAAGACGAGCAGTGGCACCAGTACTGGATCGACTACCGGATGAACTGGTACACCGATCTGGGCATCAACAAGGACAACCTGCGCCTGTACGAGCACCCGCTGGAGAAGCTGTCGCACTACTCGAAGCGCACCGTCGACATCGAGTACCGCTTCCACTTCCAGGGCAGCGAGTGGGGTGAGCTCGAGGGTGTCGCGAACCGCACCGACTTCGACCTGTCGACGCACTCGAAGCACTCCGGCACCGACCTGAGCTTCTTCGATCAGGCCACCAACGAGCGCTACACGCCGTACGTCATCGAACCGGCGGCCGGCCTGACCCGCTCGCTCATGGCCTTCCTCGTCGACGCGTACACCGAGGACGAGGCACCCAACGCCAAGGGCGGTGTCGACAAGCGCACCGTGCTGCGCCTCGACCGACGCCTCGCACCGGTCAAGGCCGCCGTACTGCCGCTCAGCCGCAACGCGGACCTGAGCCCGAAGGCCAAGGACCTCGCCGCGAAGCTGCGCCAGAACTGGAACATCGAGTTCGACGACGCCGGCGCCATCGGCCGCCGCTACCGTCGCCAGGACGAGATCGGTACCCCGTTCTGCATCACGGTCGACTTCGACACCCTCGAGGACCAGGCCGTCACGATCCGCGAACGCGACACCATGGCGCAGGAGCGCGTCAGCCTCGACCAGGTCGAGGGTTACCTCGCGCAACGCCTGCTCGGCTGCTGACCGACCTGATCGACACAGATGCCCTCCGGTCCCGACGGACCGGAGGGCATCTGCCGTTTCGTAGCCGAGCGTTTCGTAGCGATCAGGTCGAGCGCCGATCGATGTACTCGAAGTCCACGTCCCGGAAACGGGTTTCGTCACCGCGGCGGGTGCGCAGGATCACCGATTCCAGGCCGGTGTCCGGTGCGCGTGCCGCGATCGGGCGCACGGGCTAGAAGCGTCCGCCGCTCGACCCGCCGAAACCGCCACCCCCGAAGCCGCCTCCGCCGAAACCACCGCCGCCGAAGCCACCGCCGCGCCCGCTGTTGAGCACGCTGTTGATGAGGATGCCGCCGAGCACGGCCCCGGCGATGTTGCCGCCCGACGACCCGCCGCGCGGCGGGCGCTGTTGATAGTCCCAGCGCTGCACGTCGTTCTGAGCGCTGCGCAGCGCCTCCACCGCGAGCGACGCAGCGGTCCGCGCGTACTGGATGGCGGCGGCCGGATCGGAATCCGCGGCCTGTCTCGCAGCCTGCAGGTGGCGCTGGGCCTCCGACAGACGCGTGCGGGCCTTCGCGCCGACGACCCCGCGACGCGTCCCGATGAAGTCGGCGGCGGCGGTGACCTGCGCCTGCGCCGCGCCCAGGTCCTGTTCGAGACGGCGACGCATCTCGGCGGCCTGCTGCTCGGCCTGTCGCGTCCGGGCGCGCAGCTCGTCGAGACGCGCGTCGGCCTCGACGACCCGTGTGAAGCTGCCCAGCGGGTCGGTGTGCTGCTCGGCGCGCGCGTGTTCGAGTGCCTCCTGCACGGCCTTCAGGGCGTCGACGAGTTCGGGACCGCCGGCCTCGACGAGTTGTTTCGCGTCCGCCACGCCCTGCTCCGCATCCTCCATCGCCGCCGGGAGTGTCGCGATGGCGCGTCGGATGTCCTCGGCCGCGTGATCGAGCGCGTCGAGCAGCGTCGCGGCATGACCGAGGGCGCGCTCGGCTTCGCGGATCGCCCGTACGGCGTCGCCCTGCTCGCCGACCGGTCGCGCCACCGCGGTGCGGCCCTGATCGATCGCGTTCTCGGCGAACGCGATCTCCTCTCGCGCGAGTGAGACGTTGTCCACCACCGGGGTCAGTGCACCGGCGGGGAACTCCGAGTGCAACTGCCCGAGGATCCGTTCGGCCTCCGGGATGCGCGCCTGCAGCGCGATCGCCCGCTGGGTGAGGCCGTCCAGACGGGCCGGGGCATCGAGCAGCAGATCACGCATCGTGTCGAATGCCTCGACCTGTGCTTCGAGTTCGCGGTCGGCCTGCCCGCACGAGGAGATCAGCTGCACGAGCATGTCGCGTTGCTGGTCGGGTGTCTCGGGGATGTCGTCGTCGAGACGCTGGCGGATCTCGAAGGCGTTCGCCAACGCATTCTGCGCCTGCCGATGGGCGCGGTCGAAAGGAGCCACCGCAGAGTCCCCGAATTCGCCCCGGGCGAGTTCGAGCGCCTCGGCGCTGGAACGGACCGCGTTGTCGGTCTCCACCAGCAGGGTCTGCGCGTACCGATCGAGACCCTCGAGCGGCAGGGCGCGCAGAGCGGTGGTGTCGGCCGGATCGATCTGCGCGGCCTGTGCGGCGCCGGACTCGGCGCGCTTCTTCTTCGACCGCCGGTTGTACGCGTACACACCGGCACCGCCGGCCGCGATCACACCGCCGCCGACGAGCAATGTCGTCACCGGGGCGCTCGACGGCGTGAGAGCGTTGCTCAGGCCGTCGGCCGCACCCACCGCGGCACCCGTCCAGTCGCTGTTCCGCAATGCGGGTTCGATGTCGGACGAACTGATCCGGTCGCGTTCGCTCGGGGAGATCTCGGATCCCGTCGGAGTCCACAACGCGTACTCGCGGTCCGTCGTCGCGATCGCCAGCAAGGCCGTATTCCGACCGAAGTTGCTCGCCTGAGCGGTGGCCTGCGCCCAGCTGTCGTAATCGCGTCCGTCGAAGCTCGACACGTAGGTCACCCACAACTGCAGACCGTGCTCGTCGTACAGGGTGTTCGTCGCCTCCTGGATCCGTGCGACATCGGCATCGTCGAGAACCCCCGCGGTATCGGTGATCGGCTGGGGAAGCCGCGACGGAGGTTCGGCGGAAGCCGCCGCCGGCAGGAGCAACCAGGCGGCCACTGCCAGCAGAGCAGGGACGAATGCGAGCGCGGACCGTGCGGGTCGCCGAGACGGTGCGGCCGATACGTGTGGCATGGAATCGAATCTAGTGGCTGCGAGGCGTCGGCGGGGTCGGCGCGTCGCCCCGTCTGCGCGTTCTCGTTCGCTGGCAGAATCACGGGGGTGAGCACCGCATCCCGCCGCACCGGCACCACCGCGACGTACACCGGGGACGACCTCGGGGCAGGCGCGCGCATCGCGCGCTGGCTCCGACGGCTGATCGTCGGGGTGTTGCTCGCCGCTGTTCTCGTCGTGGGCGGAACGGCGCTCCGGGTCTGGCAGGTCGCGCGGATCGACGACCGCACACCCGCCGACGCCATCGTCGTCCTCGGTGCGGCCCAGTACTCGGGGACGCCCTCGTCGGTGTTCGAGGCCCGCCTCGAACAGGCACTCAAGCTGTACGAGGCGGGAGTCTCGCCGCGGATCGTCACCGTCGGGGGCAAGCAGGAAGGCGACCTGTTCACCGAGGCTGCGGCGGGGAAGAACTATCTCGTCTCGCGCGGGGTGCCGGCGGAATCGATCGTCGCCGTCGAAGAGGGCTCCGACACGCTGCTCAGCGTCGAGGCCGTCAGCCGGGAGATGTCGGAGCTGGGACTGTCGTCGGCAGTGTTGGTGAGCGACCCGTGGCACTCGCTGCGCACCCGCACCATGGCGCGCGATGCAGGTCTCGATGCGTGGACCGCTCCCACCCGGCAGGGTCCGGCGGTGTTCACCCGCGAGTCGCAACTGCACGGGATCGCCCGCGAGACCGGCGCGTTGATCTGGTACCAGATCACCCACTTCTCCGCCGATTTCCCGTACACGGCGCAGCAGTGAGGCGGAACGTAGGGTCTTCGGTGACGGAAGGCAGTGTGATGCAGGGCTACAGCGAACACGATCTCGAACGGCGCGTCGCCGAGCCGCGGAAGACCTCGGCCCTCGCCGGGTCCGAGGGCGCGGCATCCGAGCGGACCGCCTTCGCACGCGACCGTGCGCGCGTGCAGCACTGCGCGGCCCTGCGCCGCCTGGCCGACAAGACACAGGTCGTCGGTCCCCGCGACGGCGACACCCCGCGCACCCGTCTGACGCACTCGATGGAGGTCGCGCAGATCGGCCGCAGCATCGGCGAAGGGCTCGGCGCCGACCCCGATCTCGTCGACCTCGCCGGCCTCGCTCACGACATCGGGCACCCGCCCTACGGGCACAACGGCGAGCGGGCACTCGACGCGGTGGCGGAGTCCTGCGGCGGATTCGAGGGCAACGCGCAGAACCTGCGCATCCTCACCTGCCTCGAACCGAAGGTCCTCCATCCCGACGGCACGAGCGCCGGCCTCAACCTCACCCGGGCCTCGCTCGACGCGACGCTCAAGTACCCGTGGACGCGTCCGCGTCCGGGCGCGAAGTTCGGTTCGTACGACGACGACTCCGAGGTCCTCCACTGGATCCGTGAGGGCGCACCCGAGCGCCGCAAGTGCCTCGAGGCGCAGATCATGGACTGGTCCGACGACGTCGCGTATTCGGTCCACGACCTCGAGGACGGCGTCATCGACGGTCGCATCGACCTGCGGATGCTCGAGGATCCCGACGAGGTCGCCGGGCTCATCGAGGTGGGCATGCGCGAATTCTCGGGCCTCGACCCGGCCGAGCTGACCGAGGCGGCCAAGCGGTTGTCCACCATGCCGGTGGTCCGCGCCGTCGGCACCTTCGACGGCACTCTCGCCTGCTCGGTCGCGCTCAAGAAGCTGACCAGCGAGCTGGTGGGCCGCTTCGCCAACGCGGCGATCCTCGGGACCCGGGAAGCGACGGAGAGCCGCCCGGTCACCCGGTACGACGCCGACCTGGTGATCCCGCCGATCGTGGTCTCGGAGGTCGCTCTGCTCAAGACGATGGCGCTGCAGTTCGTCATGTCCGACCGCGCCCATCGCACGCGCCAGGAATCCCAGCGCGAACGCATCCATCGCGTCGCCGAGTGGCTGCTGCGCACTGCGCCGGTGGGGCTCGACCCGTTCTTCGTCGCCGCATGGAAGGCGGCGCCCGACGACGCCGCGAAGGTGCGGGTGGTGGTCGATCAGATCGCCTCGTGCACCGAATCGCGCCTCGAGCGGATCGATCGCGACAGCCTCGCCGCACAGGCGAGCTGGGGCTGACGAAGACGCGTTCTCCGGGACGGATGCTCGTGGTCGACATCGGGCATCCGTCCACAGGACCGCGCAAACCTGCGGTTCGGCAGCCCCTGGCACGAGCAGACAGTGTCCGCACGCCGCAGCGCTGCGGAACCTGTTCAGCCATCCGTACAGACCATGATGTCGGCAGGTCGGCGCCGCGGCTTAGACTCGTCACCGTGGCCGGCCGTATTTCAGACAGAGACATCGCGGCCATTCGCGACCGCGTGCGCATCGAGGACATCGTCGGCGAGTACGTCGCACTCAAGCGCGGCGGTGCCGACTCGCTCAAGGGCCTGTGCCCCTTCCACGACGAGAAGTCCCCGTCCTTCCACGTGCGGCCCAATCACGGGCACTTCCACTGCTTCGGCTGCGGTGAGGGCGGCGACGTCTACTCGTTCCTGCAGAAGATCGAACACGTCAGCTTCGTCGAGGCCGTCGAGCAACTCGCCGAACGTGTCGGTTACACGCTGAACTACGAGGGCGGAGGTCCGTCCGTCCAGCGCGACCGGGGCACCCGTGCCCGGCTGGTCGCGGCGAACGCGGCCGCTCAGCAGTTCTACGCCGAGCTGCTGCGCACCCCCGAGGCGCAGGCCGCCCGCGACTATCTGACCGAACGCAACTTCGACCAGGCGGCCGCCGAGACGTTCGGCTGCGGCTATGCACCCGCCGGCTGGGACGCGCTCACGAAGCACCTCCTCGGCCGCGGCTTCGATTTCTCCGAACTCGAGGCCGCCGGATTGTCCCGGCAGGGACGCCGCGGACCGATCGACCGCTTCCACCGTCGTCTGTTGTGGCCCATCCGCAATCTTGCGGGCGACGTCATCGGCTTCGGTGCTCGCCGCCTGTACGACGACGACCAGATCACCGCGAAGTACATGAACACACCGGAAACGTTGCTGTACAAGAAATCTCAAGTGTTGTTCGGTCTCGACCTCGCCAAGCGCGAGATCGCCAAGTCCCATCAGGCCGTGATCGTCGAGGGATATACCGACGTCATGGCCATGCACCTGGCCGGGGTGAAGACGGCGGTCGCCGCGTGTGGTACCGCTTTCGGCGACGAGCATCTCGCTCTGCTGCGCCGCCTGCTCATGGACGACAGCTTCTTCCGTGGCGAGGTCATCTACACCTTCGACGGCGACGACGCCGGTCGTGCGGCGGCGATGAAGGCGTTCGAGGGGGATCAGAAGACCGCGGCGAAGACCTACGTCGCGATCGCACCCAAAGGCATGGACCCGTGCGAGCTGCGGCAGCAGTCGGGCGACGGCGCGGTGCGCGATCTCATCGCCCGCCGCACGCCGATGTTCGAGTTCGTCGTGAAATCGATTCTCTCCGAACACGACCTCGATACCGTCGAGGGCCGCGTCGAAGCCCTGCGCCGGTGCGTGCCGGTGGTGGCCCGCATCAAGGACCGCACGATCCGCGACAACTACGCGGTGCAACTCGCGCACTGGACGGGATGGGACGACATCCCCACGGTGCGCCGGCGCGTGCAGGAGGAAGCGCGCCGGGGAGTTCGTGCGCCGGAAGCGAGGACGCGGCCGGCTACGGCCACGGCTGAGCCCGCCTCGGCTCTGCGGCGCCCCCGCCCCAACGATCCGGCACTGTGGCCGCAACGCGACGCGCTCAAAGCCGCGCTGCAGTATCCGGGTATCGCGGGAACCGTCTTCGACTCACTGCCGCCGGAGACATTCACCGACCCCGCCTACGCGGCGGTGCGGCAGGCCGTCGCCGATGCCGGCGGAACGGCCGCCGGCCTCGGGGGAGCCGAATGGGTCGACGCCGTGGGCCGGGCCGCGACGGATCCCGTCGCGCATTCGCTGGTGATGGAACTCGCCGTCGAACCGGTCCCCACCGAAGAGGACCGGCTGCCGCGCTACATCAGCGGTGTCCTGGCCCGGCTCCAGGAGGTCTGGGTCGGTGAGCAGGTGGCCGAACTGAAATCCAGATTGCAGCGGATCTCCCCGGCCACCGAATCCGAGGAGTTCCACGCACTGCTCGGCGACCTCATGGCGCTCGAGCAGTACCGGCGGAGCTTGCTCGACCAGGCCATCGGTGACGGCCTGGCCGGCTGACCGCCTACTTCTTCAACTGGTCCCGCGGGATCATGATCGTGGTCGTCTCGTCGATGGGCTTCATCGGTTCGAGTTTGGGCTGAGGGCTGAGCGAGTCGGCGAGTCTCTGCCGGCCCACCTCGATCGCCTTCTTCGTGACGGGGCTCGCGGCCACCGCCTTGGCCGTCTTGCTGAGCTGTTCGTACCTCGCGCGACCCGCTCGGGTGCCGAGCACGTATCCCGCAGCGACCCCGACCAACAAACCCATCAATGTGCTGTCCTTCCACCTGTGACTGCGTCGTCCCCATCCTGCCCGATGACCTCGCAGCATGCCCACAAGCAGGCGATTTGGTACTGCGGCGGGTAGGACGCTATGGTTTTTCACGCACCGGGGGAAACCGCGGAGCACCGCAGGACAATCCCCTGTAGCTCAATTGGCAGAGCATTCGACTGTTAATCGAACGGTTGCTGGTTCGAGTCCAGCCGGGGGAGCGCCCGAGAATCCTCCCACCCGTCACGGGTGGGAGGATTCTGTGCATCCGGGGGGTGTACAGATGCGGCAGGACATCCATCGATGTGATCTCCCTAACTCTGCACCCGGCAGAGTGTCGCCCGCTGTGTCCGGGTAGCATTCGATCGCGCCGTGCGACGAGTGCGGCACTGTGCGACGAAGTGTCGTCGCGACGGGGCGGTAGCTCAGTCGGTTAGAGCCGCGGACTCATAATCCGCTGGTCGCGGGTTCGAGCCCCGCCCGCCCCACCCTCCCGGCCCGCTGTCGGCGTGTGCATGAGTGAGAGAGGTCCGCAGTAGGCATCCTTATGATCATGCGTATGGAGCCTGTTCGAGTCGTCCTCGCTGATCCGGCATGTCCGGGGGCGGAGCGGAAGACCGCTGAGCCGGGGATGTCGTGATGGCCGGAAAATTGCGGGTGCCGCTGCGGCGCTCGGATACCCTTACCGACCGTCCCGACTTCGCTCTCGTCGGGGTGCTGCGGGTACCGGAGGAACAGACCAGTCCGGGCCGGGCGATCGTCCGCCGCATCGGTTACGCTCTGGCTGCGCTGACCGCGGCGGTGATCGTGGTGTACATGGGCAGGGACGGCTACCGCGATGCCCAGGAGAACCCGCTCTCGTTGCTCGATTGCATCTACTACGCCACGGTGTCGCTGTCGACCACCGGTTACGGCGACATCACTCCGCTCACCCCGCAGGCCCGGCTGGTCAACATCCTGGTCATCACCCCGCTGCGAGTGTTCTTCCTCATCGTGCTGGTCGGCACCACCTTGTCGGCGCTGACCGAAAGTTCCCGGCAGGCGTTCAAGATTCAGCGGTGGCGTCGCCGCACCCGCAGCCACACCGTGGTCGTCGGGTACGGCACGAAGGGGCGCAGCGCTGTCGATGCGCTGCTCGCCGAGGGACTCGCTCCGTCGGAGATCGTGGTGGTCGATGCCGATCCGGTGAGTCTGGACATCGCGTCGCGTCAGGGTCTGGTGACCGTGCAGGGGTCGGCCACCAAGTCGGACGTGCTGCAGCTGGCCGGGGCCCGGCATGCCGGCTCGATCATCGTGGCCGTCAATCGCGACGACACCGCCGTGCTCGTCACTCTCAGCGCTCGTCAGCTCGCGCCGCAGGCGCGCATCGCCGTCGCGGTGCGCGAATCGGAGAACACCCATGTGCTGCGCCAGTCCGGTGCCGATACGGTCGTGGTTTCCGCCGAGACGGCGGGCCGGTTGCTGGGATTGGCCCCTGCCACTCCCACGGTGGTGGAGATGATCGAGGATCTGTTGACTCCCGAGGACGGGTTCGCCGTCTCCGAACGCGGTGTCGAGCCGCACGAGCTCGGGCTTTCGCCGCGGGAGCTGCCCGTCATCGTGCTCGGGGTCGTCCGTGACGGACGGCTGATCCGGGTGGATTCTCCCGAGCTCGGCGTCATCGTCGCCGACGACCGGCTGTTGTATCTGCGTTCGGTGTCCGTGTAGAGGACAGCCTGCGTCCTCGGATGATCGTTCCGTGGGGGCAACGACCGATGACGGCTCCCTTACCGGAACAGGACCGGGGGTGTGCCGGCGCGTTCGGGTCAGAACTGATATCCACGCCGGAGGTCGTCGACGATGCGCGGCCGATCCAGGGTCGACGGTGCCATCTCGCGAGGCTGCCGATCGAGCGGAAAGACCGATGCTGCAGCGAGAGTCGCGGAATCGAGAAATCTTCGCGGTGCGGCATTCGCCGACAGTGCCGGTGTCGCCGGTGTGCCGGCCTGCGCGAGGACGAACCCCCAGTCGCCGAAGCTCGGTACGTGCACGTGGTACGGGGCCACACCGAGTCCTGCGGACTCGACGGTCGACACCGTCCGCCAATACGCATCCGGTGTCGAATACGGGCTGCCCGACTGCACGGTCATCAGACCGCCGGGGTTCAGCACCGACGCGGTCAGCCCGTAGAACTCCGTCGAATACAACCGCCCCAGCGTGGGGGTATCCGGGTCCGGCATGTCGACGATGATCGCGTCGAATCCTGCACCGGTGTACTCGCGCAACCAGCGGAAGGCGTCGGCGGTGACCACCGTCACCCGCTCGTCCTGTAGTGCCCCGCCGTTGAGCGCGCTCAACCGAGTGTTCGCCAGTTCGAGCACCATCGGGTCCAGTTCGACCTGAACGACTTCCCGCACGTGCGGGTGGCGTAGGAGTTCCCGCGCGGCGAGTCCGTCACCGCCCCCGAGTACGAGCACCCTGCCGGGATCGCGGGCGAGCGCCGGATATACCAGAGCTTCGGTGTAGCGATGTTCGTCGCGGCTCGAGAACTGCAGGTCACCGTCGAGATACAGACGCACGTCGTCGCCGCGGGCGGTGACCACGATCTCCTGGTAGTGCGAACGCTGCGCATGCACCACAGGATCCGGATAGAGGCGCTGCCGTGCTGTGATCTCGATATCGGATGAGCGCGCCAGCAGAACGCCGAGCAGCGTCGCGGCGAGCAGCAACGCCACCGAGGACAATGCTCGCGTAGCCGGCCCGAGGTGCCCGCGCAGCAGAAACAATGCCGCGATCGATGCTGCCGCCAGGTTCACCATGCCGGTCAGCGCCGCACCACGGATCATTCCGACCGACGGTAGCAGCAGCAGGGGCCACACCAGACCTCCGATCAGCGCGCCCGCGTAGTCGGCCGCGTTGAGGTCGGCGAGGATCTTGCCGGTATCGCGAGCACCGGCACTGCGACCGGTCTGCAGCAGCGTCATGAGCAGTGGGACCTCCGCGCCCACCAGCATCCCGATGGCTGCAGTCGCCGCGACGAGCACCCAGGTCGACGATCCGACGAAGGTGAACGCCACGTACAGAACGGTGGCGCTCGACCCGCCGACCAATCCGAGAACGACCTCGACCGCGACGAATGCCGTCGCGGCGTAGGGGAGCAGCGGTTTGGCGGCAAGCGCACCGACTCCCAGTGCTGCCACGAAACCGGCCACGATGAGCGAGGTTTCCGTGATTCCGCCGCCGGTGAGGCTCGCCGACAACGTCAGAAGTGCCAGTTCGTACACCAGTCCGCACGCGGCGCAGGCGGCGACCGCTGTCAACAGCAGTGCCCGCGCCCGCCGGCCGAGCGGTGGCGCACCGGCGTCGACATCCGGAGTCGTCACGGCTGTCACGACAGCGCTGCGGCGTTGACCAACCCGATCGAGAACAGGGTGATCGCCACGGCCCATGCGGCACCGCTCGTGCGGGGCTCGGCGACCAGTGCCGTGATCCGGCCCGGCAGTACACGATTCATGATGAGCAAGGCTGTGGCTTGCAGCACCACGCCGACCAGTCCGTAGACGAGCGAGTCGGCGATCCCCTGCGCGAACCCGTCGGAGCTGGTGACGATCGCGGTCACCACGATGACCGCGAGCGCCAGGTGATTTCCTGCGAGCAGCAGTGCCGCGTTGGGGTTGCGGTCCACATAGACCTGGTGACGCAGGTTTCCGGGCGTCAACCCGTCGAGCACGGCGAATCCGAGTGCGAGAACGCCGACACCGACAGCGAAGTAGATCAGTGTCCCGATCACTCCCAGCACGAGCAGGAGGGGGTCCACGGCGCCGATCTCGAGGTCGGTTGCCGACAGGGTGGAGATCATTCTTTCGAGGTTCCGATCTGGTGAGTTCGTCATTTCGCACTTCCCGATCCACCGGACAGGTTGCCGGCAGCCGGAGAACCAGGGGTGAAGCCCGGCCCGAGGAACACGAAACCGCCGCTGCTGAAGCGTCCGTCGATGTCTTCGACGGTGATGGTGCTGCCACCCTCCGGCGCAGCACCGACCGTGACGATGTCGTCGTCGTATCGGAGGTATTCGTTGCCGCCGTCCGCCTTGCGTGCGGCCGGTTCGTCCTCCGCGATGATTCGGGAGACCGTGGTACCCACAGGATCCGGAGAATGATAGGTGTCGATATCACCGGAGGTGCCACGGTAGTCGTAGGTGTCGGCGATGTGGTCGCGTGCCTGACTCCCGCATGCCGTGGTCGCGAGGACCGCGATACCGACCAGCGAGCCGATGACGATTCGTCTCACGGCCGCCACCGGCTCTCGGTCTCGACGATCACGCCCGTGTCGACGGACGGATAGAGATGCCAGGTCCGCCAATGCCATTCGCCGGCATCTGCGGTGCCGGAGAGCACGGTGAGCGCGTCGTCGTCCCCCGGGAACGCTGCACACAGCCATCCGGGTGCGGAGCGGGCCGTAGCGCGCAGTCGGTTCGCCCGCTGCGCCAGTTCTGCGCGCTGCACCGTCGCGGTGCGACTGCGGAACAGGTAGCCGTCCCGGTCGTGACGCTCGGGGAGCGGGTGTCCGCCCGCCTCGACCGCGTCGCACGACACTTGTTCGGTGAGGGTGCGTCGTCCGGATTGCGCTGTGACCACGTGGGAGGCGCCGAGTACACCGAGGGTGAGAATGCCCGCGGCGGAATCGGTCAATCGTGCGGACACCAGTGGTGGCGGTGCGGGAGCGTCGAGTACCAGTCCCAGCGCCGAGGCGGAAACATCACGCGGGACGATGTCCAGGATGTGCGTGCTCACCGGGCGGGTCCGGCATGGATGACCGTCAATTCGCTGCGGGTCACCGCACGTCCGGTGGACACCTCCCATGATCCGGCGCGAGACCATCGTTCGAACGCGAGCAGACCGGTGCGGTCGGCCGTGGCGTAGTCGGCGTAGTCCATGGTGCCGGTGGGAGCGGTTCCGGTTGTGCCTTCGGCGGTGAATCGGGCGGTGCCGTGCTCGAGTCGGCGGTAGACACGATCGTCGAGGATCACGTCACCGTCGGGTTGCAGGCCCGTGCCCTCGCGACGCATCCACAGGGTCATCTCGAGCTCACCCTCGTCGTTCTCGACGGTGAGCCAGCGGCGACCGGTCGACCCGTCGAGGAGATGCTCGTACCAGCGGTAGCCTTCTTCGTCGAGTGTGAGAGTGCCGCGGACGACGTGGTCGATACCCGCGTAGGTGATGATGTCGCCGACCCCGATCCCGAAGGGGTCCCACACCTCCGGATAGTCGGCGAGTGGATCCACCCTGGCAGGTGGTGCTGTGGGTGTGCGGGTGCGGATCACCACCACGACGGCAGCCGCGACCACAGCGACGATCAGCAGGACGAGCAGGACTTCGGTCATCGAACACCCCGGGTCGGCGATATTTTCCGGGGCCGACCCTACCGGCCGGCTCGGCAGATCACGGGACCGCGGCACTCCGACGGTCAGGCCCGGGTGGCGGCATCGCGTCCCGCGACACGACCGAACGCCAGGGCGTCCACGATGTGGAACCCGCCGTCCTTCCGCCAGCTGTAGGTGGAACTGATTTCACCTGCGGCATAGAGACCGTCGATCACCTCGCCCCGAGTGTCGAGAACACGCGCTCGCCCGTCGCGTCGGGGTCCGCCGTTGGCCCACCCCAGCAACGGAGTGATCCGCAGGGCATGGAACGGAGCCTCGATCACAGGCCCGAGTTTCTCCGGAATCCGCCCGAAGTGCTCGTCGCGTCCACTCGCGCACGCAGCGTTGTAGCGGGCGACGGTATGTTCCAGCGTGTCGGCGTCCACCCCGATCAGGTCGGCCGGTTCGGCCGGCGAGTCCGCACGTTCGATCCAGCCCTTCTCGATCTCTGCGCTGTTGTCGGTGCTCCAGAGGGATCCGTTCATGAGGAGATTCCATCCGACCGGCAGGATGTCGGGTGCCGGACTCAGAGGTCCGGCCGTGCGCATCTGCTCGTCGAAGATCAAGTAGAAGGGCCGGAGGGGGAACAGCTCGTAGGATCCTGCGCGCAGGATATGTCCGTGGAACGGATCGGCGGTCTCGTCCATGAATCGGCGGTCGTCGTCGCCCACCCACAGATAGTTGTGTGCATTCCACAACGCGAGGTAGTGGCCCTGACTGTCGTCTCCGCGAACACCGGTGATGGTCATCATGTTTCCCATGTGCCACAGATCGGCGCGGACTGCTTGCGCCATCTTGTGACCGTCGCCGGTGGGGGCAGGTGATCCCCACAGGACGTGCTCTTCGACCCGCAGACAGTCGCGCACCATGGCCGGGTCGGCTTGGAAACCGCCTGTGGCCAGGACGACGCCGCCACGCGCTCCGATACGCCGAGGGCCGTCCGCGCCGGTATCTCAGCGGTCGCAGGGCTGGAGAGGGGACCGACCTTCTCCGAGAGCGTCGAAGAAGGCGAGGGCATCCGACGCGGCAGCAGGAACGGTCGGTACATGTTCGAGTCCGTCGTAGACGGTGTAACCGACGGGCGAACCGCCGGCGCACAGTGATTCGACCAATGCTGCAGAACCCGGTTCGGTCACGGCGGTGTCGCCGCCGCCCTGCAGGATCAGTGTCGGCACGCGGGGGCTGAGTCGATCGGGGTTCTGCTCGGTCAGATAGGAGACCAGCGGCGCGAAGTCTGCGTCGGGTCGGATCACCTCGTCCAGCGGTACCGATTCCGCGAGTTCCCAGAGGATGTCGGTGCAGCCGCCCTTCGCGGCATCGAGCAGAGGTGTCATCTTCTCGGTGACGTAATCGTAGGGACTCAACTCCTCGTCGGCCGCATGGGCGCCGAGCAGGATCAGCGGTAGGTAACCGAGGACGGCACGCGACTCGGGACCTCCGGCTGCGAAGTATTCGACGGTGTCGCCGAGGTTGTTTCCCGGTGCGATCGACACCGCTCCCCGCAAGTCGAGTTCGGGTGCCAGATCGGGTCCGCGATCTGCGGCGAACAATGCTGCGTGCCCGCCTTGGCTGTGTCCCGCGGCGTACCAGACAGTGCCGATATCGGGATCCAGGCGGCGTGCTGCGCGCACGATGTCGGTGACGGCCGCCGCCTCGGAATCGCCGTTGATGTACGGGTGGACCCCCGGCGTTCCGAGTCCCGCATAGTCGGTTTGGGCGACTGCGTAGCCGGCCCGTACGAAACGATCGAGGGTCTCGTCGACGTATCTCAGGTATTCACCGTCCGACCCGGGTACCGAGCCCGAAGACGGCGCGCAGGCGTCTGCGACACCCGTGGTGCCGTGCGCCCAGCTGATCACCGGCCATCCGCCTTCCGGAACCTCGCCCGCAGGTACGGACACCGAGCCGGACACGACGACGTCCTGGCCCATCGGCCCCTGGGACAGGTAGGTGATCTGTTCGCTGCGCCCGGCGCCGGGCAGTTTCGGAGGCCCCGAGAGTGACCGGCTCGTCAGCAGAGCTCCGTGTTCGCGGCCGTCGGTGACCGGATCCTGTTCGGCGGCGGAACCGCAGGCCGTCAGCAGGCTTGCCGCCGTAAGGGCTGCGAGTAAGGAGATTCGCCGGGGGGAATCGGTGCGCATCGTGCTCCTCCTGAACCGGTCACGAGATTAGGTCAAATGACCTAATCGGGGAAGGTGGCACTCTCGTATGCTCACGTCCATGCCTGCACCCAGTACCCGAGAGGCACTTCTCGACGCCGCCGAACGTCTGGTCGCCGAGCGTGGCCTGGCCGGTGTCTCGGTTCGCGAGGTGATCCGGGAAGCCGGTCAGCGCAACAACGACGCGGTGAAGTACCACTTCGGATCCTGGCACGGACTGCTGATCGACCTGTGGGCCACCCGCGCTGCCGGAGACGGGTCCGCCCGGGAACTGCACGAGACCGCGAAACACGCACAGGACCGCCTGCCCGCGCTGGTGGAAGCCTATGTGCGCCCGTTCGTCCGGGAAGTTGCCGCCCGCAACCCCTCCTATTGGGCCCGGTTCAACGAACAGTGGTTGGCGGGCATCCGCAGCGACTTCGTCGCCTCCCCGCAGCCCCTGGTTCCCGGCGACCCGGCCTATCCTGCGATCCCCGGACTGGAAGGACTGAAGGAGCTCTTCTCCGATCTGGCTTCCGAACTCGGGCATCTACCCCCGGAACAGTGCAACGCTCGCGTGGCGCTGGCTGCGCGATTCGTGGTGTCCGCGCTGGCGTCCTGGGAACGCGACCAGGTTGCGGGAGTGTGGCGCGACCTGGACATGTTCGAGGACGAGTTGTGCGCGTTGATGCTCGCTGTTCTCCAGGCCGATGCCGGCCGGAGGTGAGGAATGTCGACCGGCATGGGCCACCGCGTGCCGCCCTGCCGCGGAGCAAGGGCGCCGCGGCAGCCGGTGACCGGGCTGCGGGGGGCAGAGTTCCCCGGATCGTTCCGGGCAACCGACCGCGCAGACGTTCACGATGTGGACAATGTCGAGAACCTTCGCCCGTACCCCGAGCCGTCCGTCGGAAGATCGGAGGAGGGAAGCAGGGCTCCGTTACGCATCCGGTAGGCGCGATCGACGAGAGTGAGTTGGTTCAGGTCGTGGGTGACCATCACGATCGCAACGTCGCGGTCCCGGCTGAGATCGGCGAGCAGGGTCACGACCTCCCGGCTGCGTTCCTCGTCGAGCGCCGAGGTGGGCTCGTCGACCAGCAGTACCGAAGGATCGTTCATCAGACCGCGGGCGATGGCGACCCGTTGCCGTTGACCTCCCGACAGTTGGTGGGGACGCCGATCCAGGTGTTCCTCGAGACCCAGCGAGCACAACAGATCCCTGGCGCGCGCGCTGTTCTCGCGAACCGATCCGCCGGCGAGGTGGGTCATCATCTGCAGTTGTTCGACGGCGGTCAGCGACGGCAGCAGATTCGACTGTTGGAACACGAATCCGAGTTTGTCGCGCCGTACAGTGGTGCGCTCGTCGCGACCCAGTCCCGTCATGTCGCTGCCGTCGATGACGACGCGTCCGGCGTCGGGGGTGATGAGCAGGCCGGCGACGGCGAGCACGCTCGACTTACCGGACCCGGACGGACCGGTCACGGCGACGAACTCGCCGCGCCGGACCTCGAGATCCACCTCGTCGAGGACGCGTCGGCGCTCGTCGCCGTCGGGGTATGTGAGGACGATGTCGCGTAAGGAGATGCTCATATCGGAGTCCTTCGGGTTCGTGGAGTGGCTCATCGGGCGGTTGCGAGCGCGGTGAGGGGGTCGACCTTGGCGATACGGGCCAGGGAGGCGGCCGCGCCGATCATGCCCGTGGCCACGAGGACGAGGAACGGAACCACGGTGGTCGAGATCGAGAGGGAGAACGGGACGACCTGTGCGGCAACGAGTCCGAGACCGAGTGCGGCCACGGTGCCGAGTCCGGCTCCCAGCACGAGCACGATCAGGCTCTGGCCGAGGGCATCCCGGAGCAGATAAAGGGTGGATGCACCGACGGCTTTGAGTACGGCGAGGTCCTGGCTGCGCTGGATCGTCCACACGGTGAAGAAGGCGCCGACCACCAGGGCGCTGACGATCATCAGCATAGTCTGCATCAGCAGGAGCGAACCCCGCTCGGAGGTGTACGAGCCGATGGCGTTCAACGCGCCGTCGTCGTCGGTGACGACCGTTCCGGTCGCAGCACCGACGGAATCGGCATCGAAATCGCCGGAGGTGCGCAACGCCACGACGGTGCCCTCGCTACCACCGGCCGACGGCAGCGACTGCCATGCGTCGTGCTCCATCCAGACCACGGGCTGGTGACTGTAGAACGAGTCGTCGACCAGAGCGCGGATGGTGAATGTGTTGCCGCCCAGCGAGATCCGAGTTCCGGTCGTCCACCCGTTGCTGCTCGCGAGGTCGGTGTCGACGGCGACCGAGCCGGAGTCGAGTGGAACCGGGGATGCGAAGGACCGCCCGTCGACACCGAACGCGGAAGCGGCGACCTCTCGTCCGTCGGCGCTGATCCGGACGGGGGCGATCCCGATGATCGCGGCAGCGTCGACACCGTCGGCACCGGCCAGTTCCGCCTGTTGGCGCATCGTCACGGTCGACTCGCCGAACGAAACCGCTCGGCCCTCGGCCGGAGTGCCGAAGGCGACGTGGTCGGCATCGATCTTCTCGATCGCGGCGATGGACTGATTGCCCAGTCCCGAGGTCAGACCGGACAGCATGACCACCATCAACGAAATGAGGAACAAGGCTGAAGCCATCAGCGTGAAACGGCCTTTGGCGAAACGGAGATCTCGGAGACTGAGGAACATGTATCCAGCTTCGCGGAGAACGGGGGGTGCGGACATCGCGCATTGGTTGAGTTCGTTCATCCATCGAAAGTTGGAGATCCGCGATCGGGACGGCCGACCAGGCAGTGCGGTAACGGAGTGCGCCGAGCGGGATTCGACGGCCCGCCTCGGGCTCGAGGCGGGCCGTCCGGTGACCCACAGGTCGGGGATCGTGGACCACCACGGACAAGTATCACCGCTCGGGAACGACCGTCCCGGCGGGAAACGGACGTTCCGATGGTGAAAACGGAGGTGAAATACTGGCAACTGGGAGGTGAGGCACCGGGTGGGTGGTCAGGCCGCACCGTGTGCCGCCGAGACCCGACGATCACCGTGCCCGGCGTACCCTGATGTGCCCGGCCGGCCGGACCGGAAAGCGGAACGGCTCAGGAGCCTTCACGATGCTCGAGTCCGACGGCCGCGCGTAGTTCCTCGCAATCGATCTGCAGGCCGGGGTGCTCACGGGACAGCTGTGCCATCAGGTCGGCCAAGCCGTCGGCGATCGCGTTGAGTTTGTGCTGGATCGCATCGTCGGACCGTTTCTGGGTGTTCTGCAACAGGGCGACCAACAGGAACGTGACGATGGTGGTCACGGTATTGATGATCAGCTGCCAGGTGTCGATGTTGTCGAGCAACAGAAACGACGGTGCCCAGACCAGTACCAACAGCACGCAGAAGGCGAAGAACGCGGCTCGGGAGACCAGAACGTCGGCACGTGTGGCGAAACGGTCGAACAGTGACAACTGCCCGCGTACTTCGGAGGGCAGCACCACCGGGGATTCGGCGCGGCGGCCGGATGAGTCGACCATGATCGTGTACCTCCTTGCGGCCCCGACTGTCGGGCCTGCTGAAGGCCACATACCCGACTGTTTCGTATGCAAACTTTGTGGGCCTCGCAGCGGGCAGCGGGGTGCTGCGCGGTCGGGAGGCGCATCGTTGCCGGTGGGGAGTGCTCGGTGGGATCAGGGGGGGCTCATGTCCGGACGGGCCGGTCCTCGCGCTTCGATCCCGATACGGAGACAAGCGGTTCGAGTCCGTCGAGGACGCGCTGCAGCCCGAACTCCCACGCGTGGTGCGGGCTGTAGGCGGCGTTCATCTCCGCTCCGGCCGCCGCTCCCACCCGCTGCGCGAGAGGATGGGTGTCGCCCAGATAGCGAGCCAATCGCTCGTTCCACCTGGCCCACGCCTCGCCCATGTCGGCCGCGTGCGGATCGGGACGTCGTGCTCGCGCCGCACCGCGCACGAAGTCCGCGACGAAGGTGAGTGCCGCATCGCGATCGATATCGACGAGGGATGTTCCGTCGAAGGCGTGGAGTTCGTGGTCGTACTTCGCGATCGTGCCGGGGCCGAGGGCTGTGCGTTGGTCGTCGACGTCCAGCAGCCACCAGTGCGCGGCATAGTGCTCGAGTTCCGCTTCGGCGACCTGCCGTATCCGGTCCCGCCACGACGACGTGTAGGACGGGCGGGGTTGTCGGGCGTGGACTCGGTCCACCATGAGGACGAGAAGATCGTCGCGTGATCCGACATGGGTGTAGAGGGCCATCGCGGAGATCCCCAGGTCGGTTGCGAGGCGGCGGATCGTCACGGCCTCGAGGCCTTCCGCATCGGCGACGGCGACGGCAGCGTCCACCGCGGAAGTGGTGGTGACCTTCGCTCTCGGTCCGCGTGAACCGGCGGTGGGCGCCTCGGGGTGCTCGCGCCACAGCAGGTCGATCAGATCGCGTGCCATCGATACCTCCCGGAATCTCGTCCTCACGCGTACTCTATACAACGTACGAAGTTTCTGTCCCGGGAGGTCTTGTGAAAATCAACTCCACAGCACTGTCGCTCAACGTCGCCGACACGGCCGCATCGGCCGATTTCGCCATCCGGCACTTCGGTTTCACCGAGGAGATGTCGGCCGACGGGTTCGTCTCGTTGACTCACCCGCACGCAGGATTCAACATCGTGTTCCTGCGTACCGGGCTGTCGACCTTCAAGCCGGAATCCGTCGCCGGACCGGCCGGGCAGGGCATGCTCATCGCCTTCGTCGTCGACGACGTCGACACCGAGTTCGCGCGCATCGCGGAATCCGGTGCGACGGTGGTGACCGAGCCGGAGACCGAGCCGTGGGGCGAGCGGTACTGCCAGTTCGCCGATCCCAACGGGATCATCTGGCAGCTCGTCCACTGGGTCTCCGAGCCGGCCTGACCCAGGCGAGGTTCAGTCGAGGCAGAACTCGTTGCCCTCGGGGTCGGCCATGACGATGTGGCCGGCCCCGAACGGTGGCGCCGGGTCGTGGCGCTCCCGGCGCGTGGCGCCGCGCGCGACGAGCCGCTCGGCCTCGGCTTCCAGGGCGGCCATGCGCTCGGCGCCGTCGAGTCCGGGAGCGGCACGCACATCGAGGTGCACCCGGTTCTTGGCCTGCTTGCCCTCGGGCACCTTCTGGAAGAACAACCGGGGACCTGCCTCGTCCGGATCGACGACCGCCGACGCGTCGTTGCGTCGGTCGAGCGGTACTCCCATCGCGTCGAGTGCGTCGTCCCACGAGACGAAATTGCCGGGCGGCTTCTGTATCTCGTAACCGAGGGCATCGGCCCAGAACTCCGCGAGGGCTCCGGGATCGGCGCAGTCGAACGTGATCTGGATATCGCGGGCCATGTCAGCTCGTCTCCTGTCGGGCTCGGCTACGGGAATGCAGGTACAGGTCCCGCAGGAGGCAGACCTCGGACAGATGGTGGATGAGTTCGCGGTTGATGTGCAGGACCAGCATGCCCATCGGGTACTGCGCGTACGGTCCTTCCGCCTCACCGCACGGCCGGGCGAGTCCGTCTTCCCCGAGTGATTCGACGCCTGCGATCCACGTCGAGAGTTCGGCATCGAGCTGGGCCAGGGCCTCGTCGGCGGTCGCTGCGTACTCGAACGTCGTGTAGTCGGTGGGGGTGCGCCCGAAGTGGCTCGCATTGCGCATCGCCAGCACGCCGACGAGTACGTGCCCGAGTCGCCACGCGATGGTCGTGAACGGCGGCGGATCGGGTTCGGGGAAGGCGAAGTCGATGGTCATCGCCCCGGCTCCGCCCTGCACGGGAGCGGTACTCGTCCCGCGTGGCCGCACACTCCAGCAGCCCGGGGCGGGCTCGAAGAAGTATTCGTCGTCGGTCAGGCCGTCGAGACGGTGGCGGACCGGATAGTCGAGTTGCTGTCGCAAGAGGTGGTTCCAGGCGAGTTCCGTCATGGCTACAGGTTGACGCATATTGCGGACAGGGTCGGTCCGTGATCCGTGCGACCATCGTCGTATGACCGTCGAGTCGACCACCGAACGGGTCCTGCGGATGCTGGCACTGCTGCAGAGCCGCCCGTCCTGGACCGCCGTCGAACTCGCCGCGGAGCTCGGTGTGACCGATCGCTCGGTGCGTCGCGACGTCGATCGTCTGCGTGCCCTCGGCTATCCCGTGCGCGCGTGTCCCGGAGTCGGGGGCGGCTATCAGCTCGGAGCCGGCACGAGGTTGCCGCCGCTGCTCCTGCACGACGACGAGGCGATCGCTACGGCGGTGTCGTTGCGACTGGCGTCGGGCAGCACGATCGCCGGAGCCGCCGAGGCGGCGCTGCGCGCCCTGGCCACACTCGACCAGGTGATGCCACCGCGCCTGCGCGAGAAGGTGCGGGCGATCTACGGCGCCACCGAGACCGTCGCCGGCGCGGGTACGGAGATCGACGCCGACATGCTGATGGCGCTGGCCCGCGCCTGCCGCGACGCGACCCGCGTGCGGTTCCGGTACACCACCCGCCTGGATGCGGACGACGAGCGCACGGTGGAACCGGTGCGGATGGTCGCAGCGGGACAACGCTGGTACCTCATGGCCTGGGACGTCGACCGCGACGACTGGCGTACCTTCCGGCTCGACCGGATGCGCGAGGTGACGCCCACGACGTGGCGGTTCCGGCCGCGGCAGCATCCCGATCCGGTGGCCTACGTCCAGCGGTCGGTGACGGAGTCGCCCTACCGGTACATCGCGCGGATCCGACTACGGGCGGACGCCGACCGGGTGCGCGACATGGTGCCGCCGCAGGTCGGGCGGGTCGAGGAGGACGAGGACGGATGGTGCGTGCTCGTCGTCGGCGCGGACGACCCGGACTGGATCGTGATGCATGTCGCGCGAATGGGTTTCGAAGCGGTCGTCCTCGAGCCATCGGAGCTTCGGGCGGCCGCGGACCGGCTCGCGACGCGCCTCGCCGCGATCGCCCGTGCCGATCGGTGACGGGCCGAAGCGGTGTCCCGGTGCGGGACCGGGTCTCGGCGCCCATCGACTCGGCGAGGATCGGCCACGCCGTGCGCAGATCGTCCTCCCGGTAGCCCCACGACTGCGTTCCGGCGGAATCGGGTTCGGCGGTGACCGGGACAGTGAGTAGAACCTGTTCCAATTCTGTGCGATTGTGGCTATCGTCACGTGCACAACCGGCAATGCGATGGAGGCGAGCCAGATGAAGACCAAGGGTGCAGTGCTGTGGGGCATCGACGAACCGTGGTCGGTCGAGGAGATCGAGCTCGGCGACCCCGTCGCGGGTGAAGTGCAGATCCGCATGGAAGCCGCCGGCATGTGCCATTCCGACCATCACATCGTCACGGGTGCCACGCCGATGCCGGCCTATCCGGTGATGGGTGGTCACGAGGGTGCAGGTGTCATCACCAAGGTCGGCGACGGGGTCACCGGTCTCGAGGTGGGCGACCACGTGGTGCTCTCGTTCGTGCCGGCCTGCGGCCGGTGTCCGTCCTGTGTGATGGGGCAGTCCAATCTCTGTGATCTCGGTGCCGGACTGCTCAGCGGCCTGGCCATCGCCGACGGGACCAACCGCGTCCATGCGCAGGGCAAGCCCGTGATCCCGATGGTGCTGCTGGGGACGTTCGCGCCGTACATGACCGTCCACGAGACCCAGGTGGTCAAGATCGACAAGGACGTTCCCTTCGAGCTCGCGGCACTCGTGGGGTGCGGCGTGCCCACCGGCTGGGGTTCGGCCACGCACGTCGCCGACGTGAAGGCGGGGGACTTCGTGGCCGTCATCGGGGTCGGCGGCGTGGGCATGAGCGCGCTGCAGGGTGCGGTCGCGTCCGGTGCACGTTACGTCTTCGCCATCGATCCGGTGCCGTGGAAGCGCGAGCAGGCGATGAAGTTCGGTGCCACGCACACCTTCGCCTCCATCGAGGAAGCCATCGTGCCCATCATGGAGATCACGTGGGGACGCATGTGCCACAAGACGATCATCACCGTGGGGGAGATGAAGGGAGAGTACGTCGATCCCTCGCTCACCATCACCGGCAAGGGCGGGACGTGCGTCGTCACCGCCATGGGTCATATGGCGGACATGGACGTCAAGCTGAACGCCTTCATGTTCTCGATGCTCCAGAAGGAGCTCAAGGGCAACATATTCGGTGGCTGCAACGCGCGGGTGGACATCCCGAACCTGCTCGACCTGTACAAGTCCGGTCAGCTGAACCTGGCCGACATGGTCACGCGCACCTACACCCTCGAGCAGGTCAACGACGGATACCGGGACATGCTCGAGGGCAGGAACATCCGCGGCGTCATCCGGTACACCGAAGCCGATTGGTGACCGGCGCCGACCGGTGACCTCGCCCCGTCGGGTCGTCTCGTAGGCTGATCGCGTGCACAGCCTCGATCCGATCAGCGACTGGCCCGTCGACCGTTCCGCCGCCGCAGTGGTGACCCGCGACGGCGGAACGGTCGCGTCCCGGGGGGACCTCGACGAGGTCTTCCCGCTCGCGTCCGTGACGAAGCCGCTCGTGGCGTACGCGGTCCTGGTGGCCGTCGAAGAGGGCGCGATCGAACTCGATCAGCCCGCGGGTCCCGAGGGGTCGACGGTGCGGCATCTGCTCGCCCACGCCTCGGGTCTGGCGTTCGGTGAGCGCACCGTGCAGACCGAGCCCGAGCGGAAGCGGATCTACTCGAGCGCGGGCTTCGAGGTACTCGCCGAACTCGTCGAGACGGAAACCGACATCGAGTTCCCGGAATACCTCCGGCAGGCGGTCTTCGAGCCGCTCGGCATGCGGTCCTCCTCCCTGCCCGGTCCGGCCGGCCACGGTGCGCAGTCGTCGGTGGCCGATCTCGCTCTGTTCGCGCGCGAATTGCTCACGCCTGTTCTGGTCTCGCCCGGAACGGTCGCCGAGGCGACCGCAGTGCAGTTCCCGGGGCTGAACGGACTCGTACCGGGCTACGGGATGTTCAAGCCCAACGACTGGGGTCTCGGATTCGAGATCCGGGGTGAGAAGAATCCGCATTGGACCGCCACGCGGAATTCGCCGCGCACTTTCGGTCATTTCGGTCAATCCGGAACGTTCATTTGGGTAGATCCCGAAATTTCCGTCGCCACTGTGGTACTTACTGATCGTGCGTTCGGAGATTGGGCGAAGCCTCTCTGGCCCGCCCTCGGGGACGGGATCATCACCGAATTCACATGAACCTCTCTGGTTCGCTGGCGAAACACCCGCCACACGGGCACACTTGTACGCAGCCCGCATGGAGAAGCCTTGATCGGCGAAGGTCGTTGGGGAAGACGTCCTGGTCGAATCGGAGGTGAATGTATGCGCGCATCCAACCAATTCGCGGATGCCACGGCGGGGGTGATCTATGTCCACTCCTCTCCGGCGGCCGTGTGCCCGCACATCGAGTGGGCGCTGGCCGACATCCTCGACTGCCGGCCCGACCTCGCGTGGACGGGTCAGCCCGCCTCCCCGGGCCTACTGCGTACCTGCGTCGATTGGGTCGGTCCCGTCGGCACGGCCGCACGACTGGCCGACGTGCTGCGCTCGTGGCCGATGCTCCGCTTCGAGATCACCGAGAACCCCAGCGAGGGTGTGGACGGCGAACGCTTCAGCTACGTCCCCCGACTGGGCCTGTGGCGGGGGGCCACCAGTGCCAACGGCGACATCGTCGTCGGAGAGATGCGTCTGCGTGCCCTGCTGTCCTCCGCTTCCGACGTCACGAGCGAACTGCACCGCGCCCTCGGGACCGCATGGGACGAGGAACTCGAGCCGTACCGCAGCGGCGACGAAGGCGCCCAGGTGACATGGCTCCGCCGGGACGTCGGCTGACCGCGGTCGCCGCCCCGGAATCACGACCGGAACGCACCCCACAGCTTTCCCGAGACGAGAACACCGGCATCGCTCCTCGGAGCGATGCCGGTGTTCTTCTGCCGTGGAAGAGCAGTATCAGAGCGGAATGTTCTTGTGCCGTCCGCGAACCGCAGGGGCGGCAGCGAGTGCAGCGGCCAGGGTGCTGCGCGTGGTGGCCGGATCGATCATCTCGTCGACGACACCGATGGCCATCGCGCGCCCGACACCGCCGGCGATCGCCTCGTGCTCCGCGGCGAGCCGATCGTGCAGCGCCTCGCGCTCCTCCTCGGACGCCGCGGCGAGGGCCTTCTTGTGGAGGATGCCCACGGCTGCCTTCGCGCCCATCACGGCCACCTCGGACTCCGGCCACGCGTAGACGGCGGTGGCCCCGAGAGCCCGGGAATTCATCGCGATGTACGCGCCGCCGTAGATCTTGCGCGTCACGAGCGTGACGCGGGGAACCTTCGCCTCGGCGAACGCGTGGAGCAGCTTGGCGCCGCGTCGCACGACACCCTCCCACTCCTGGTTCACGCCGGGAAGGTAACCGGGAACGTCGACGATCACGACGAGCGGAACGCCGAAGGCATTGCACATCCGCACGAATCGCGCTGCCTTCTCGGCGCTCTCGGAGTTGAGGCATCCACCGAGGCGGAGCGGGTTGTTGGCGATGACACCGACCGTGCGGCCGCCGAGACGACCGAAACCGGTGACGATGCTGCGCGCCCAACCGCCCTGGATCTCCTCGAAGGCGGACTCGCCGTCGACGTTGTCGAGCAACCGGTGGACGATCGGCCGCACGTCGTATGCGCGTCGCGGCGACTCGGGCATCAGTGCCCGCAGGTCGGTGTCGCCGAGTGCCGCTGCGGCGACGTCGAATTCGCCTTGTTCGGCGAGCATCGACACGAGACGGCGTGCCCGGTGCAGAGCGTCGGTCTCGTCGTGCGCGGCGATGTGGGCGACACCGGACTTCTTGGTGTGCGTGTCGGGTCCGCCGAGCGACTCCATGTCGACCTGCTCGCCGGTGACGCTGCGCACCACGTCCGGGCCGGTGACGAAGACACGGCCCTCGGGGGCCATGATGACGATGTCGGTCAGGGCCGGGCCGTAGGCGGCACCACCGGCCGCGAAGCCGAGAACGACGGAGATCTGGGGGACGAGACCGGACGCGCGCACCATGGCCTCGAAGACCAGGCCGACGGCGTGGAGGGCCTCGACACCTTCGGCCAGACGCGCGCCCCCGGAGTGGAAGATGCCCACCACGGGGATCTCGTGATCGATGGCGTAGTCGATGGCGGAGACGATGTGCTTGCATCCCTCGACGCCCATGGCGCCACCCATGACGGTGGCATCGGAGCAGTACGCGACCGTGCGGATGCCGTCGACGTCGCCGACGGCGGCGAGGACGCCCGACTTGTCGCGGCTGTGCAGCAACTCCAGGCTGCCCGGGTCGAACAGTTTCTCGAGACGGGCCAACGGATCTCTGGGGTCCACCGACGTCTCACGCAGGGTGGCTGGATCCAGGATGGTCATCGGGTACTCCTCGGGCAGACGCGGTGGTGGTGGGCTGTGGTGGGGGGGGCGGGGGGGGGCCCCCCCCCCCCCGGGGGGGGGGGGGGGGGCGGGGCCCCCCCCCCCCCCCCCCGACACTCCTGCGAGCTAAGTCGACTTCATGGACAACCTCACGCAGCTGCGGTTCTCGCGAAGTTAGCGGCGCGCTCGGGACCTGAGGAGCATCCGAGTCGTATCCACTCTGGGGACGTTTCTCTTCGCGTTCTCGGGTGGCGGCCGGCGGCGGGGGTCAGGCGGGCGATGTTGTGGATGATCTCACCGAGGTGTTGTCAGCGCATGGTTTGGTTGTGCCCAGCACAGATTGTGTTGGGCGGCGGGCCCGAAAGTTTGCCCGTTCGGTGGACCGCCCGCTATGCTTGACTCAATCGTTCGGCCCGCCTCAGCAATAGCTGGGTGCGGGCCGGATTTATACTCGGGCAGTGCTACAGCCGAAGCCCTTCTTGTCGATCAGCGAACAAGTCGACTTGATGCAGTCCAGAGGCATGCAGATCCCGGATCGCGAGGCTGCCGAAAGGTGGCTACATGCTGTCGGATACTACCGGATGAGCGGGTATTGGCACCCGTTCTGGAACCGCAATGACTCAGGGGAGCTCCTCGAGGAATACGTGGAAGGAACCACGTTCGACGAAGTCGTCGGCCTGTACGAATTTGACCGTCACCTCAAAAACAGGATGCTGAGCGCGCTGGAGCGCATCGAGGTGGCTATACGCAGCCAGATCGGGCACACGCTCGGAAAACGAGGCCCCCTCGCGCATCTCGAGGCAGCCAATTTCCACCCGAAATTTGTCGAGTCGGGCGACCACATGGCCTGGCTTGCAACGGCATTCGGGCGTGTAAAGCGCGGTCGAGCCAAGGATCAGTTCGTCAAACACCACTTCGCCAGATACGGGGGCCAGATACCGATCTGGGTCCTGACCGAGGTGCTGGACTTCAGTGATCTCTCCAAGCTCTATCAGGGCCTTCAGGACGACGACCGAGACGAGATCGCCAGCTGGTTTGCAATTGAAGCCACTACACCGCGTCCGCGACGAGGTACCGCAGCGCACCGCCGTAGGCGACGATCCAGGGCAGAGCACAGCGCCGGACCAGGCCATATCCTGGCGAACTGGCTCGAACATCTCACGATCGTGCGCAACATCTGCGCACACCGTGCCCGCTTGTGGAACAGAACACTCACACCGTTTGGTACACCAGCACTCGCGTCGATGGACTACTTCGACGGGCTGCCTTCCGATCAGGCAGACAAGGTATACGGCTCGATCTGCATCTCCGGACACCTCCTGCGAACGACCTCACCGGGGAGCACCTGGGCCCTGCAGCTCGGCTCACTCGTCCACGACACCTTCAGTGGATTTCACTTGCGGAGCCCTCTTGAGATGGGGTTTCCCGAAAATTGGCAGCAATTGCCGCTGTGGACTACTGATACAACTACGCACTGACTGATCGGGTCTGGGCGAAGGAACAGCGCGGAAGAGGTCTGCCCGTCCTGGTTCTGGCGCCATCGACACGGCAGAAGTGCTATTTCAGGTGGCGGTAGAGGTTGTTCTTCCCACTCCGAGGATTTCCGCGGTCTCACGTTGACCAATGCCGCTGTCCCACATCCCCTTGGCCTGACGGACACGGACTTTGTTCGACGTCATCTTCGGAGGCCGGCCGCGGGCACGGTGGGCGGCCAGCCACACCCGGGTGCATTCGCGGATGAGCTGGTTGCCACAGAGTTGGACGGCGCCCGTGTCGGATGGGACTGAATCGATGCTCGATTCAGGAAAGGTCGGCGGCCAACGAACCACTTTCAGTCTCAAAAGGTGTGATGGCACTCCAACAGACCAGATGCACGTCGTCTGCAACGATGAACGGTTTGGGCTCAGGGGCGTTGTAGGGAGTGAGGTTGTTCCGCCGGGCCAGTGACGACAACTCGTCGACCTTCTGTGTCGGTGTCTTGTCAGCGAGGCCGAGAATGCCGTGAACGAGCCGTTGAATGCGGGGAGCGTGGGGCGCTTCGAGGCGGTCGATCAGTTCGTTCTGCCAATTGCCGAGATGCAGGCCATGATCACGTACCAACTGCGCCGCAGTACGCAACGACCTGGGGATCTGGGGTCTCGAGTTCGCCGGATCCGCCAGATGGTTCCATGCAGCGACGATGTGCTCGCGGGCCACGGCCCAGGCGTCGAAGGCGGCTTCGTACATCTCATCGGAGAGAACTCGTTCGGTGGCTGGATCTCCGGGGTCGGCGTGCGCCAGACACGCCAAGGTATCGTCGACCACGATCGGCACCGGAACCTCGCCATCATCCGGAGTTGCGGGACGGGTCTGAACAGACAAGTCCGCTGCTAAGGGCACATAGCGGAACCATGGTTGAGGTTGGTCGCCGATGCGCGCACAGAACACGAATCCCGGCTCGGCTCCCGGACGGGTGAATCCGGTACCGGAACCCCAGGGCAGTTCCATAACCGCGCTGCGAGTGGGGATGTCGCGCAGTGCCCGCTCGAGGCGACGACGGAAGTCCTCACCCGAGAGGGCGGCCGAGCCTCCGGATTCGAACAGGGCGGCATCTTCTGCCTTGAGTCGTTCGATCTGGTCGCGGGTTTCGGTGATGTTGACTTCACGGCCGGCGAAACCGGGCAGGACGTCACCGACGCCGACTGCGGCGGCGGCCTGCTTGAGTTTGTTCTGCAGGCGTTCTTCCAGCCCGAGAAGGGCCTCGAGGTGGGTGTCGGGGAAGAAGCACCGCAGGTAGACCTCGGAATGCAGGGAACCGATACGGTCGATGCGGCCGTGGCGTTGCACCAAACGCATGGGATTCCACGGCAGGTCGTAGTTGATGATGTTGCGGGCTTGCTGCAGGTTGACGCCTTCGGCCAGCACGTCGGTGGCGATGAGCAGGTCGTAGCGGTCTTCGTCGTTGTCCGAACCTGCCGTAAGGGGCGCGAATCCGGCGATGATCTCGGCACGGCCTCGCCGATCCGGTCCGGATGCGACGGCGACCCGATCCTGGTAGCAAGCCAGGCGAGGATCGTCGTGGATCCGGGCAAGCAACCTCGACTGAATGTGCTCGACAGTGTCGGCGAAGTAGGAGAACAGCAGGACCTTGCGGGCATTGCGTTTCTGTTCGTTGGTGACACCATCACGTTCGGCTTGTTCGACGATCGCCACGAGCTCGTCGACCAACGCATTGATCTTCGGGTCGTCGTTGGCGTGGTGTTCGACCATGTCGGTGTGGAAGCTGCGCAGCAGTTCCAGGTCCGCTTCGACTTCGTCCTGGAGGGCCTCGAGGTCGTAGTCGGCCGCGTTGGAGACGTGGGCGTCGGTGTCCCCGTCGTAGGAGTCGAGGAAGTCGTCGAGGTTGTCGCTGTCGGACGAGGCCCATTCCCGCAGTGCGTCACCGGTGAGGACGGCGCCCGCCGCCAATGCGGACAGGAACTGCTCGTGGGAGCGGATCATCGCTTCGAGAGTGCGTTGGAACGCATAACTCGAGGATTCGAACCGTTTGAGCAAGGCGGAGCGCAACAGTCCTGCGTTCTGCCGCTCGTACTGTTCGGTCTCGCCGAGATCCGACAGTCGGAACCGTGAAGGTGTGTAACGGGCCAGGGTGAGGATCTGGCCGCGCTTGTCGTGTGCGGTAGTGGTGTTGATGCCGCCCTGATCGTCGAGGTCGTCGACTCCGAGAGCTTCGGCCAGCCGTTGGAACATTCCTGGCAGCGACTGTTCCAGGTCGTAGTCCACGCGCCGAACTTTCGGGGTGGGGAAGCTGATCTGCCGTTTCTCACCTTTGATGACGACCGTGTCATTGGGATAGTGGTTGCGCACGAACTTGCGGGTGCGGCGTACCGCGACCTGGTCGAGCACATCGAACAGGTGCTCAGGGGACAGGTCGTCCGGGTTCATGGCCATTGCTCGGTTGAAGTAGTCCCGAAGTGATGGCACTCCGACATCGGCGAAGGCCGCGTCGTTGGTGACGAAGTAGGACAGTAGGTTGTAGAGGTCAAGCAGGGAGTTGTTGACCGGAGTGGCGGTCAACAACACCAGGTCCTTAGGGGATTCGCCCTCGGTGAGTAACCGCATCGTGTCGGCCCGTTTGGTGGAGGCGTTGCGGAGGGCATGAGCTTCGTCGACGATGATCAGGGCGTATTCGTCGATGTCCATGAGCTTCGACCCGGACTGCCCTGCCGTGTCGATCTCGTTGGTCAACTCCTCATAGGACACGACGGTCGCTTTGAGGTTCTTCTCGTTGAGGAACGGGTTCCAGGTGGAGTCCCGCAGGGTCGCCGGGGCGACGATCAGCACTTTCTGTCGATGCACGATGGTGGCTTCGTGGATCAGCTCCCCGGCGATGAAGGTTTTACCCAGACCGACCTCATCGGCAACGACCACGCCGTGCAGCCGGTCGAGGATCCGTTTGGCGCGCCATACCCCGTCGGCTTGGAAGCCGGTCAGCCCCAATGCGGTGCGCTCGCGGGACTGCTGTTCGGCTTCCAGGTCGGCGCCGTACAGCTCCCAGAGCATTCGCCAGAACACGATCATTGGAAGATGTGGGGCCCACCGTGCTTCGTATAAAGCAGCGAGGTCGAAGTCCTCGGATTCGTCCCACAAGTCGGTGAACCACGAGCGGACTGCATCGACTGCTTCGGGCTGGTATTGGCCGAGGTTCAGTTCTCTGTTCCAAGACAGGCCGGCGCGCGTGAAGTTCGATGAGCCGGCGATGACGCCCTTGCCGTACGGAGCATCCACCACGAACGCTTTCCCATGCAGAAAGCCCTTTTTGAAGCGGCGGACCTGCACCCGGCCGCGGCCGTCAGGCAGCGAGGAGCGAAGCCACTCGACGAGTCGGCGGGACAATTCGTCGTCGGACCGGGTAAACCCTAATAGGTCCCGATCCGCTGCCATGGACCGTTCGTGCCCTTCGAGAGCACGTTGCACATTGGCCGGCACTTTGCGGCGCAGCGGTGTATTCGCCCCGAGCGGCTTGACCCCCGTCTCGACTTCCGGTTCGGCACCGAGCAGAAGTTTCACCGGCCCGACCGCGTCGAGGGCTTCCGCAATTGCTCCATAGCCGCCAGGATTGAAGTACGCCGAGGCGATCAATACCGCCGGCGGGACGCTGAGATGTTCAGCGGCCTCGGTCAGCAGCGAAGTGATCGCCCCGGCCACAGTTCCTTCACCCGGTTTGTTCGTGGCAAAGGTGGGCTGGGAGGTGTGTCCGGGTTGGGTAACGGTCACTGCATCCCCTTCCAACGATCGAAGTGGGCAAGAGCCGCCTCACGCCGGACGGCGTTGTCCCAGCCACGATGGAACGTATCGAAGATGTGAGCGAGCTGAGACCGCTCGAGGCCGTATAGCAGTGCTACGACTGCGTCTAGTTCGGCAACAAGTGCTTCACGCTCCTGGTCAGTGCGAATGCTTCCGACAGGAACTCCGACAGCATCGGCCCACTCGGTATATCTGTCGTCCACTGCCGCGAGGGAGCCGGCGATCTGGACGACACGCTCACGAAGCGGATGGTTCTTGGTAGGTCGCGGAATAGGGAGCGCATTGAAAATGTGCAGGTTGAGATGCACTTCGACATAACGACGGGCATACCAGTCCAGGGGAATCGATGAGAGGACGCCTAGCAGAAACGCTTCATCCTTCTCGTCACCCTCGCGACGGAGAAGATACGGTGCAGTATTGACAAGCAATGCGTTTGGGGGAACAAGCGTCACGAGAGCAGTTCGGGTATCAGTGGCCCTGGCGATATCCCGGAATGCGATTCGAGGTTTCCTGCAGGGCAGAGTTAACGGATTCTCTACGATTTCAGTAGGAAGTTGATAAAAGGCAGAAGCCTTCAACCGTGCCTGCCTCAGGCGCCTATTTTGCAATGCCTCGATCACGATATCCGGATCCGCGTGCGCGTAAGGGTCACCAAAATCTGGATTCCATAGATTGAAGGACGCTCCGGTAAGTACCGGCCACCGACCGTCGGCGGGTCCACCGGCATCGAACGTCTTTTTGTCATTGGTTGCGTGAAACTCCGCAACTGGTCGGAATAGCCAGTCCGTTCCTGAATCTAGGCGCGGATGAGTACGCAATGCGGTGAATACCGCAACTGAGTCGTTGTCTGGGAGCAATGGGAACGATGCTGCTTCGGACCAGCTCCGCAATCCACTGGCCGATACGGTACCCAGATTATCTCTTCCTTCCAGGAACTCTTCCAATGAGTGGAAAGGTCCTGCGATCCATACCCGCTGATCAGCGGGCCGATCCGGTTTCAGGACGGACAGAAGTACAATTGAATACTGAGGATGCACGTCGGGAAAAATCCAACGCTTGGTGTTAACCAGGGTTGTCACTGCACTGAATTCTCCGCGATCAAGTAGCTCTTCCCGCCACGGCTTCGAGCCTTTACTGTTCAACAGGGAACGAGGGAACACGACGCCCATGCGTCCTCCTAGACGAAGCAGCTTCCAAAACCTCCACGAGAAGGCCTTGTACAGATCGACGTCTCCGGTTCCAAGTCCGGGATAGGGGCCACTGAGCAAAGCGCTCCGATAGTCCGCGACTGCGGCGATCTCCGCCTCATGCAGAGACACGAGATCGGGGCGTTCCTCCCGATATCTCTTGATCTCTTTAGTCTGTGACCGCGGCGGCAGACCCATGACGCCGGGGAAGTAGCGTTGCCAGAACTTTGGTTCTTCGACCATGACCTCGTCCCACGGCGGGTTACCGAGTACGACGTCGAATCCGGGGTTGTCTCGGAGGAAGACCTCAGGGAATCGGTACGGCATGTGCACCGGTTTGAGCGTGGCCAATGCCTCCTCCACGCGACTCTTTCCGGGTTCACGGGTAACTGCTGCTACTGCCATGTCCACCGTCGGCGCGAGAGAGATGACGCTCATGCGAATGGCTGCGGCGGCATCGAATAGATGCTTGGCGTCCGCCGCCTCCTCGAGGGCCTTCCGGTAGGCGACCGCCGCTTGCCGGACCTCGGATTTTTGTGCTTCGTCCGACCGTGCCACCGTCACCAGTTGTTCGCGGGCGGTGCTCAGTGTCTCGCGCAGTGCTTCGCTGAAGAACGAGTCCTGGCCGGGCGTACGGTTCGGTTCGAGTGCGTCGAGGGCTTCATCGAGCGAACCGATCCCGGTGAGGCTGTTGCCTTCGATGAGGTTGTGCTCGAGCGAGGACATCGGCAATCCGGGCACGAAGGTGTGAATCCAGATCGCGAGACGAGCCAGCTCCACTGCGACCAGGTTAATGTCGAGTCCGTAGATGCAGCGGCGGGCGATTTGGCGGCGCAGCAGCATCGACGGTTCGATTTCGACGAGATCGGCCTGATCGCCCAGGTGCTCACGCGCCGCTGCACCCAAACGCCCCAACTCGTCGGCAACGGCGGGGATGGGATTTCTGGTGAGGAAGGCAGTAAATCGGGCTTCGATGCGGTCGACTGCCGCGACGAGGAAGTGCGCAGAGCCCATGGCCAGGTCCGCCACCCGGAAGTCGAAGAAGGTCTCATACGCCGCAGTCGCTTCACCCGTCTCCAGCAATGCCTTGACCTTGGTCAGATGGTCCGTCAATGCCGGTTCGAGGGCGGTATCGAGCAGGTGCTCGACGGCGAAGGATTTGGTGAAGTAGGAGCCGGTGGCCTTCCGCTGGCCCGAGGCATTGTGGAAGTACACCTGGCCGGCGGGAACTGTGATCGACTGCTCCGACTTGGCCGGAACGTAGGTTCCCTCGTGGTCGATCGTGAGGTCGGTGGGAGCGACCGAGAGTGACGATTCGAGCAGACCTTCGTAGATGGTGCCGAACTCACGAACGGATAGGGAGCGAAAGTCCACAGGTCCTTGGGTGCCGTCACCGCCGAGATCGACCAGCAACGCTCGCAGAGCGGGACCGATCTCGGCATCGGTGATACGCATGGCTGCAATCGCGGCGCCGGCAGGATGGGTGGTCGCGTTCTTGGAGAACAGCCCGCCGTTGTATGCAGGGACTCCCCAGTCTTTCCTGCCGACGTCGATCGCATCCCACAGGTTCAGCAGTTGGTCCCACAGATCGGTGGATTCGGAATCGAACTCCGGCGCGGTGTCGGTAAAGGCCTTGGCCAAGGTCTTGACTGCGTGTCGGTCGTAGCGGGGGTTGCGACCGTAGGGGAGCAGGCCGCGGTCCTCGGCGTATGCAAGGAAGAGCATGCGGAACAGGATGAGCAGGGTCCGGTGATACGCCTCGTCGAGGTCATCCTCGCCGTTGGCCTCCATATGTCGTGCCACGGCGACTGCGAGGTCGGGGACGACGTCGACGTAGACGCGGTCACGCAGTCGCTCGCTCAGACCGACGACAAAGTTGCTCGAAGCGGCGAGGATCTGATGGACAGTGCCACCGGGACGCAGGGCATCGGCGGCGAAGAGCAGTTCCAGATAGCCGCTCTCGTCGTCGGTGAGCAGCGCTAGGTCGAGTTCGGTGTAGGTCTCGGCTTGACCTTTACGGCCGACGCCGATGGTGGGGTCGACGGGATAAAGCCGGATCTGCGTCCCTCGTAGGACGATGACCCAGGCCACCTTCTCGTCTTGGGCTGCAGCAATGGCATGCGCGACCGGGGACATCGCACCGAATCGGTCCGAGGGTCGATCGAAGGTTTCGTCGTCGGTCAGCAACACCGCAACGGCGCGGTGTTCACCCTCATGGGCGAGCAGCACTGCGGTCGAGCCTCGGGGTGCGGTGTCGTATCCCAGCGCTTTGACCAAACCTATACCGCTGAGTCCGAGGAGCCGGGAAGACCGCTCACACGCCTGCGCCCAGTCCGCTCTTTGCGGCACCCCTTCACGCAGCTCATGCGACGCGAACAAGCCAGAATTGAGCAGCCCGGAAGACAATCCGTCCTTGGCGAGGGCCGTGACCAGCCGGCCGACGGAGACCGCGGCGGCATGCCGATCGTGCTCGGCCAGGGCCGCCGCGCAGATTCGCTCGACTTGAGCGATGTCCAAGTCGTGCAGGGGTGCCGGTTCACCGGAGGTACCCAAGGCGCTTGCCCGCCCCTGATGCAGAACTACCAGCAGCACGGGTGCGACTTTGTTGGCCCGGGTCTTCCACAAGCGCCGCATCTCGTCGGACTTGGGTGCCGCTTCGGCTTCCGCGACCACGATCTCGAGCGGGTTCTGACCGTGTCCGAAGTGGATGAACCGGGTCGTCAGACTTACCGGGGCGCCACTTGGCTTCGACCAGGGGATGACATTGGCGCTTTCTGCCTCGGCGAGGAAATCATCCGCGGTGATCGAGTTCGCGGGATGGCCGGAAGGGTTGTTCACAGTGCGCACGCGTCAACTCTATGGGCGCGGGCGGTGAACCCCGCCGCCAGCCTCGCCGAAGCGGTTCGGCGATCCTGTGACATCGAATGCGTTCATAGCGATGAAGATCGTGATACCCCGTGGCCCGGGCAGGATCCGGTCAGGTTCGGTCAGCAAGAAACGGAGTTGGTGTGAAGGCGAGCGTATCGACGCCCAAGGAGCTGTTCGACACAGCGGTGCAGTACGAGATCCCGGTTTATCAGCGACCGTATGTATGGTCCGAAGAAGATCAGTGGTCTCCGCTCTGGCGTGATGTCCAACGCATCGCCGAGAAGGTTCTCGCTACCGAGCAGCCTGGGGACGTCTCCGACACCGAGGGGGTGCACTTCCTCGGCGCCATCGTGTTCAAGGCCAAACCACCGATCACCAAGGATGTCACCCGCCATGAGGTCATCGACGGCCAGCAACGCACGACCACCTTGCAAGTGATTCTCAATGCAGCCCAGAAAGTACTGACGGAACTGGACTTCGAGGATCACAGTGAAGCTCTCGAAGAGCTGACCCTCAACTCCGCCAAACGGTTCCGAGGAACGCCAGCCCAGTTCAAGCTGTGGCCTTCGCGCATGGATCGGGATGCCTTCGCTGCGGTGATGAGCGAGGACGCCAACCTGGCCGGGTTTGCCGACCACCGCATCGTCGAGGCCAGTGGCTTCTTCCAAAACGAGATCCGCGCCTGGCTGACGGGAGAAACAGAGGACGCAGACCGCACGTTCACCGCCGCACAACGAGCCGAAGCATTGACGGAGGTCCTGCAATCACGACTGTGCGTGGTCGCCATCAACCTGGCCGGTCACGACGACCACCAACTGATCTTCGAAACCCTCAACGATCGCGGCGCCCCACTGCTCAAAGCCGACCTGATCAAGAACTGGGTTTTCCAGCGAGGCGAGAAGGTCGGGGCCGACATCGATACCTGGCCGGATCGGTACTGGAGCGAGTTCGACGATGACTGGTGGCGGGAAGAATCCGCACAAGGACGCCACATGCGTTCGCGCATCGACACGTTCTTGCAGTACTGGCTGACCATGCGCACCCGCGACGAGGTTCTCACCGACGACGTGTTCCGCAAGTTCACCACCTACGCCGCGAACCGGATGACCAGCGTTGCTGAAGCGGAAGCGTTTCTCGATGCCTTCCTGCGCGACGCCGACAAGTTCCGGGCGATGGCTGAGAACCCGGACGAGACCGAGGTCGGCCGCTTCTACCAGAGAGTGGTCCAAGAGTTTCAGCTCGCTGCCACGATGCCTCTGCTGATGTGGATCGTCTCCGACAATCACAACGTGCCCGACGGCCAGGTCCGACAAGCCTTGGCGGCGCTCGAAAGCTGGGTGATTCGGCGTACCCTTCTCGGTCGCACCATGAAGGACGTCAACAAGATGATGGTGTCGATCCTGGGGATGCTCGATGAAAACGACACGGATGCCATCGGTGTGATCGTTGCCGGTTTTCTTGCTGCCCAGACCTCCGAGGCGCGGCACTGGCCCACCGACGAGGACGTGATCACGGAGATCCCGCGACTGCGGATGTACGGCAATGTTCACCAACGACGCCTACGCGTGGTACTCGAAGGGATCGAGCACCAGCTGCGCAACGAGTACAACGAAGAAGTCAAGATCGGGCACACGTTGCAGGTCGAGCACGTGATGCCACAGAAGTGGCGTACGCACTGGGACACCGGTCTCGACGACGCAGAAGCCACCAGACGCGATCGTTTGGTCAATACCCTGGGCAATCTGACGTTAGTGACCCAGAAGCTCAACGGCTCACTGTCACATCGTCCCTGGACCGACGCGGAGGCAGCCCTGGCAGCGCCTGGCGGTAAAGAGGCCGGGCGTGGCAAGCGAACACTGCTCAGCAAGTTCAGCGTCTTGCGAGTGAACAAGCAAATCATCGACGAGCATCCGAAGCAGTGGACTGACGAAGATATTCGCAACCGTTCGGTGGAACTGGCAAAACGACTCTGCCAAATCTGGGAGGGCCCAGAAAACGTCAGTCGACCCTCCTGAACCCACCGAAATCCGTATCGCGGATCCGGTATCGGGCTTTAGGAAGCAGCCCAGGTCAGCAGGTCGAGCAGGCGCACATCGGTCAGGGTCGCGAGCCGGCGGACCTGCTCGGTCTCGGACTGCTCCAGGCGGCGGCGGAACAGCGGGAGGACACCGTTGTCGAGGTTGGTGCATACGTCGTCGCGGATGGCCGCCCAGAACATTTCTCGCCTGCCGCGATGGGGGTAGCGGGCAGCGGCGGCACGAGCATGATGCCGGTAGAACGCCATGACCTTCGAGTCGAGGATGGGAAACAAGCCGGGGCGTTTGAGGTGGAGCACCTTGCTGATCTTGGCTACCCCCACCTGCCGGGGCGCGGCGGTGCGGAAATGGTCGTAGAGAGCTTCGGCACGGTCGTAGAGCCCCCCACTGACGTTCGGGTCGGCGTCGACCAGCTGCGCCGAGGTCGGCACCGCCGCCCACGGTGCGTCGACGGCGCTGCGGATGAACCAGTCGCGTTGGGCGTGGCTGATGCGGGAGCGCACCTTGTGGGTGCGGGCGATCTCGTCAGCGGTGATCACCGCGGCGGGTCCGGGTCCGGGCAGGTCGTAGCGGGCCACGGTCACCGTCGGATAGCCGTGGGCTGTGGCGACCGCGGTGTCGATGTCGATGCTGCGGCCGGCGATCACCAACACCGTGGCCGCGGCCTCACCGCCGGCGCGATTCATGGCTTCTGCTGCCCGGCCGGGCCCGGGTCGGTGTCGTTGATTCCCGGGTCTGTGTGTGGAGTCGCGGCGGACGTGCCTGCGTTCGTCGCAGCGGCGATTTCCGTCGGGTCCGGCCGGCTCGAGGTGCGGATGGTGCGAGCAAGTGCCCGCAACTGCTGCAGCGATCGGATTCCGTCGGGGACGTTGTCGTCGGCGGGTGGTCGTCCACCTCGGTGGCAGGCGCGGAAGTCCTCGGTGCCGGTCTCGTTCATCGCATCGTGGAGGTCTTGCGCTGCGGCGATGTACTCGGTGCGGTCCTGTTCGGTGAGCGAGCCGAGATAGCTGTCCAAGGTCTCGATCCGAGCCTGGACGTGGGTGCGCGCTGCCGCATCGGCCTTCGTCTGCGTGGGTGTGCCGCTCCGGTGTGATGCGGTGTCGGCGCGTCGGCTGTGGTCGATCGTGTGCGGAATCGGCCGCGTAGTGCGGTGAACATCGTTGTCCTCGGTGCGTGTCGGTGGCCTCTCATCATGCACGCCACCTGACGACTCGACCCCGCACCGGCTCGGACGGATGCGATCACGCAGGGCCCGGGCTCAGGTGGGTAGACGAAACCGAGGCCTTCTACGACGTCGCCGCCCTGGTCGGCGATGAGTGAGTGCCTGACCGCAGAAAGCATCCCCGCCGCAAGGGGTACGGCGGGGATGGCCGGATCGAAGTATGCCAGGTCGACCCCGTCGAGCCCTGGAGGTCCGCAGCTGCGCCAGCCGGCAGGACAGGGACCCCGGCCGGGGGTTCACGGGCCGGCCGGGGGCTTGCGCAGGTCCTGGAGTTCGGCGCGCAGTTCGGCAACACGTTCGCGGGCGGCTTCGGCTTGCGCGTGTGCGGCGGCGGCGTCGGCGCGGGCGGTGGAGGCGCGGTCGCGTTCGGCGGCCGCCGCGGTGCGGGCGGCGGTGAGTTCGGCTTCGAGCCGCCGGGTGTGGTCGGCTGCGGTGGCCGCCGCGGCGTCTTTCTCGGCGATCGCTCGGGTCAGCCGCTCGCGCTGCTCGTCGAGCTGCCCAGTGAGCAGCTCGATCCGGTGCTCGAAGCCGACGATCTGCTCGCGGTGGGCCGATGCGGCCTGATCGAGCTGCTGCTGCCAGCGGTCCTGTGCCGCGGCATGATCGGCCCGGGCTGCGGTGAGCTGGGCGAGGGCCTCGGTGGCCTCGGCGTCGGCGGCCGCGGCGGCGGCATCGGCGTCGGCGCGTTCGGTGCGAGCGGTGTCGAGTTCGTCCCGCAGTGCCGCGATCTCGGCTGCGGCGTCGGCCCGGACCTTGTCGGCCTCGGCCTGCACGCGCCGCAACTGCGCATCGATCGCCGCCGGATCGGCGAGCAGATCGGTCGCGGTGGTGATCGACGACGCGATCGTCGTCAGCGTCTCGAGCATCGCCTGGGCTTCGCGGCGCAGCAGCGGTACCGCGTCGGCGAGGGTACCGATCGCCTCGACCGGATCGCTCGGCAACGCATCCTGTTGTTGCTGGGCGCGGGCCTTGTCTTTCTGGCGCTGCCGCCAGGCCCGTACCCGGTCGGCGTCGGTGGCGTATTCGCGGCGCCGTCCCCCTCTGGCTTCCTCGGCCATGACCTCGCCCTCCCGACCCGATGACGTTCGTATCCGGCATCGTAACACCATTCGTAACGTACGTATCATGATACGTACGTTACGAATGGTAGGGATCGGCGCTATGCCATCGCTGCGAGGGGGGCAAGGGCGGCTTGGTCGCCCCCCCGGATCGCCCGAGGGGGGCATGACGGTGCCGGCGGAGCCCACGTCCCCCGGTTCGCGCCGGTTCATGGAGGAAGTGACCGGGTACCGAGGCCGGCGTGGAGGGCGGTGCAGAGGAACCCATATCGGAAGGTTCTTCCACTCCGACGCCCGACTTCCTGCGAAAACGATGCGGCAGGCCGATGCTTCCCGAAGTCCGCTGTCGCGTCCCTCCATCGACCTGCCGCCCACTGACCATAGCGCCCGAGTCGAACATATGTACGAAAATCCGTCGGGTGTGGACGGAAGCTTCAACTGCGACGTAGATAGTTGTAACAACGAATCAGACAAAGCGGATGACTTCTACATGAAGTTGCGATTTCTTGCGCTTGTCCCGATTCTGCTCCTTCTTCCTGCATGTGGAAGCGAGGAAGAGTCCTCCACCGTGGAGACAGTCACTGTGACCGAGGAAGCCTCATCCGGCATCGACTGGGACTACATCCGAAGCGAGTACGCCGACACTCTGACCTACACCTGCCCGGAAGATGCCGGATCTTACACCGGAGCCTGCAATGGAATCCGCAACGCGAAGCTCGGGGTGTTCCGGGCCGACGTCGAGCAACTTCCCCCCAGCCAGAGCAGAACGTCGATGCTCCAACAGCTGGACGACTGGGACCAGGAGTACGAGGAGTACCAGGACAATATGTGCCTCGGCACGCTCAACACAGGCCAGCTCGATTGCATACTCAGCGAGACGAGCTTCAACATGACGATGCTTACCGTCGAGGCGATTGCCGAGAACGCTACGGACTAAGCGTGATCGATGACTATGGCAGCAGCGCTGAGCGCTCCACAAGCCGACGCGCAGGTTGAGCGCTCGCTGCAGCACCGGCCCCGGTCGTGATCGGGACGAGGCCTGGCCCCGATCAGGTGAAGGTCAGCGCACGCGGCAAGTTCGTGTTCACCCGTCAAAGACATCGACGAGGACACCGGCATGGCCATGATCGAGGTCAACATTGACAGCCCGCTCACGTATCCGTGGCCGGCCGCGCGTGAGCGATCTCGTGCTCGTCGAGGACTGACTCCTAGAGCGTTTCCCCTAATGGATGTTCTCGCTTCACCTGTTTGGTACCGATACGCGTTTCCGCTACGGTGACCGCTGCAATCACCCGGGTTCCCCGACAGGTGAGTGATTCCCTGACGGGTCGAAGGATGGTCCCCGGCGCCCCCCCGCCGGGGACCATCGCCTTTTCACTGATGGCTGCGCGTGCAGCGGACGACACCATGGCTACTCTCGGCGCGTGGAAGACAGGACGCGAGCGATCGGCGACGCCGCCGATGCGATGACCGACGATGAGCTCGAGACCGCAATTGCGGCACTACACGCCCGTGAGCGGGAACTTCTCGTCGCCGGGGACAGCGAGGCCGCGTTCGATCTGATGGGCACGAAGTTCGTGTTGCTGTTCACGTTAGAAAGTCGGCGGCGGTAGTCGGAGCTCGTAGGGATTCTGTTTTTCTTGCCTTTCTGTCTGCTGCGGAATGAACTCACGCGGGCAATCCGGGCACGGTAGTCGTGATGCCGCCAGCCTCGGTCATCACTGGTGGACGACGGTAGGCGCAGGTGGCTGCAGATCCGGGGACCTTGCCCTCGAATGCTGGCCGTGGTGATGCGGGCACCAATGGCAGCGTCGGGGTCAGCCGTGCAACGCGGCTCTACGCCAGTAATAACACGGCTGCCCGACACCTTCGCCCCTCGTCGGTCCTATAGCTGCGGCCCGAGGTGCAGATCGGGTGTGGATGGTTGGTGTTCATGTATAGCCGGAGGTCGGCTGTTCGGTTGTGGTGGTGTGTGGTGGACCTGCGGTGGTCCGTGGAGGGCCTTCACTGTTGAGAGCGAACTCTGCTCCTCCCCTACCTCGTCGGCATGCGTGAGATTCCGGTGCGGCTCGCCGTCGGCGGGATTCGGTTTCGCTACCTCTGGGGCATCGTCGGTCCTGGTCGACGTGGCGTGACGGGGTTCCTCGGCCACCGGGATTGCGGTGGTCAGCGGCTCGTAGGTCTCGTTGCGTTCCGGGGAATTCTCCAGCAGGGCGTAGCTGCGGTGGGCCAGCACATCCCAGTGCTTCTCGTACCCTTGCGCGGCGTCGACCGTGCCGAGGTCCGGGGCGGCGGCGGGGAGCTCGGTGGTGATGGCACGGGCGAGTTCGGCGGCGAAGGCTTCCCGGCCGGCAACTCGCATAGCGTCCTCGAGGGCCGGGTCCGGTTCGATGCCTTCGGGGGGATCATCGTGGTAGTTCGCTGCGTGGGTGGCGGCACGGAGCGCTTCGGGGTCGATGGTGCGCCAGTCGATCGTGCGGTCGGGGCGGTCGTGGACGAGCTGGTCGGTCATGAGTACGACGGCGACCGACTGGACGCCTTCGGTTTCCTCCTGGATGGCGGCAATGTGGCGTCCGAGCTGGTGGGGGTCGGTGAGAGTGTTCTCGTCCGGGGCGGCGATCACCGGGCTGGTGTAGGCGGAGGTGTCGCTGACGATCGGCATGAAGTCGGTGTGCAGCTCACGGTGGATGACACTCGCGTGTAGTTCGCTGCCGTCCCCGGTGATTTCGCGGTGGGCGAGGTAGTCGGCGGTCCGCAGTGCCAACTCCCAGGTGATGAGGCGGCGCAGCCGGGCGGGGTCGCGCTCGTCGAAGGCATTGACCGGGGCTCCGGTGTCGTAGCGCATGGTGTTCTTGCCTGCTGCCGGGTCGAACAGGTCCTTGTAGCGGTGGTTCGGCTCGGGGAGTGCTGCGGCAGCGCGTTCGGCCGCGAGGGTGGAGGTGCCCTCGAGGATCCGGCGTACGGCGGCATCGTGTTCGATACCGTAGTCGGTGCGTTCGGCCAGGTTCAGGCCGATGCGGACCAGGGCGTGAGCGTTGTCGAGTTCGGCTCCGCTCAAAGATCGCTCGCGGGGGATCTCACGGAAGGTCTGGAAGGCCGTGTAGGGGCCGCTGCGATCACGGTCGTAGTCGCGCAGCATCGTCATATGGGTGGTCAAAGACAGCACTGGTCGACCTGGGGCGGGCTGGGCAGGGACGTATCCGGTGTTCGGTACGACCGCCGGGGCGAGAACGTCGGCGAGCAGTCTGGGATCTCCGGTCTCGGCGGTGATGTAGCGGACCGCCGATAGGGCAGCGAGGTCGACACGTGCGGTGTCGATCTGCCATCCGGCCCGGTCTGCGATGCGGCGGAACAGCTCGTACTGCATCCGAGAGTTCCCGTCCGGGAAGGGATGAATCTCCGTCAAGCGTGACCAGTAATCGGCCAGACGGGTGACGAAGGTGTGATGGTCGAGTCCGGTCAGGTTGTTCTCGGCGGCGAGATCGGCGAACAGTTCGTCGACGTCGGCGGTGGTGTCCTCGGGGCTCGAATGGGCGATCGGCAGATTGCCCTGGGTGGTGGGCACCGTTTTGTACTGGCCGGCCCAGGCGTACAGGCCGTCGAAGGCTCGCCGGTGTATCTCGCGTAGGAACTCTCCGGTGAAGGCGCTCGGCGAGGGAACGTCCGCGAATTCGTACATCGCCTGCGTGAACAGGCGTTTTTCGATTCTGTCGAGTGTTGGGGTGTCGGTGATGCCGAGAAGGTTCACTCGCGTGTCGGTTCCGGGGATGTAGCCCTCGATCGGGAGCGACGAGGCGGTCATTTCTCGGGGCGCTCCCCGCGTCGGAACTCGTTGAGGATGTCCTCGCGGGTGAGTCCGGCCTCGATCTGCTCGATGATGTCTCGGGGATCTTCGCCGCCGAGGTCGCCCGCCATCGCGCAAGCGGCGCGGATGTGCTGTGCGATGGTCTCGCGTGTCACCTCCTCGCCGAAGGGGGCGAGTCGTTCACGTAGGGACGGGTTTTCGGTCGTGTCGTCGTCCATGTCGGTCATGGTCTCCCTTGTTGGTGTGGTGTGGTTCGGACGTGGGGCGGGATCAGCCGCGGATCCCCTCCCCCACTGGTGTGTTCACGTTGTGGCTCCGACAGTAGGCGCACCCCCGAGTCGGGCGCGTACACGCTCGAGGCGTCGGGCGGCGGCGCGCTGGACACGGCCGATGGCGACCATGTGGTCGAACAGGTCGGCTTCGGGCAGGGTTTCGGCGGCTTCGGTGATGGCGGCTCCGGCGGTGCGAAAGCTGCGGCGGTAGGCGGCGCTGATGACGGCATGGGCGTAGTAGGGCGCGGCGGTGGGATCGGCGCCGGCGGTGGTGGCGGTGGTCAGGACGTAGGCGAGTCGGCGGCCGTGGTGACCGGCGAGCCGACCGTGGCGCTCGAGGTGGGCCAGGACCATTGCGGGGTCGTGGGGTTGGCCGGTGTTCATCAGTGCGGCGATGGCGTCGAACAATTCGGCGTGGAGTGGCTGGTGGAAGTCGTCGGTGGTGAGCAGGTCCACGATGTCGGCGGCTGCGGCGCGGGTGGCGAACAGCAGCGCGCACAGCAGCAGGGTTTCGGTGTCGGCGTCTGGGGGCGCGAACTCGTCGGCGCTGAGGTAGCGGTCGAGATCGATCTGGTCGGTGACGGTCATGCGCTGATCCGTTCGTCGAGGGCGTCGGCGATGTCGAGCACGGGAGTCGGGTCGGGATGGCCGATGGCCGAGTGGCCGATGACGGCGCGAGCGATGACGCTTCCGTCGATGGTGATGGTGACTGCGCTACCGGCGGGCGCACCGTAGGCGAGCGCGAGCGTGCGCGCTGCTTCGGCGGCGTCGGAGGCGGCGGCCGCGTGGGTGAAGGTGCAGCCAGAATCGGAGTGCGCGACGGTGGGCGCGGTCAGCGTGACGGTCCAGACGATCATTGCGGCGCTCCTTCGGCTTGACGGGGTTTCCCCAGGTACTCGTCCATTGTCGCTTAATTGACATGCTTTGTGAAGCCTTTTCGATGTGTTTTACATGATTGTATGGTTGTTTTTTGATTCTTTTATGATGAGTACGTAAGGGCCGTGCCGGAGCCGTCGACTGGGGTTCGACGCCCCGGTCGACGGCCATGCGTGCCGGGGGCCGGCACCCGGCGAGTGGTCCGGCCCGGTGGGCGGCCGATACGACCGCCCACCGGAAGGGGGCGTTACTGCTCGTCGAGGGGGTCGAGTCCGGCGGCGCGGCGTTCGATGTCGGCGAGGGTGTAGCCCTGGGCTTCGATGGCGCGCAGGTAGAACTGCGACAGGTCGGTGGGCTTGCGCCAGTGCTCGACGCTGACCCGGGATTCGAGGGCGATGAGGATGTGGGCGCGCAGCAGGACCAGGGCGCGGGGGTCGGTGGCGCTGGCGAGCTTCGCGAGGGTGTCGGAGGTGGGGAGCATCTGTTCGGCCAGGGTGCGGGCGTGATAGGCGGCGGGGATCTGGGGCCACTTCATCAGCACTGTTGCCACGAATGAGGCGGTGCCCTTGGGGGCGGTCTTGCGGGTGGTCTGCTGGGCGATCCACTTGCGGCGGACCTCGGTGGCGGCTCGCCATTCGCGGTTGTTCTCGATCACTTCGCGCCGCTGAGCTGCGCGGTCCTCGGCACTCTGTTCCTGTTCGGACTCGGCGGGGCGGGGGTGTCCCCACCAGGTGCGCCAAGGGGTGTCTTCGATATTGACGACGTGCCAGTACAGCGTGGTCTCGTGGTTTTCGACGACGTTCTCGCGGGGAATCATCCATTCCTCGCGGGCATCGCCCTCGGGTAGCTCGTCCACGATGTAGTCCGCGTCGATCTCGTCGCCGCTCTCGCGGTCGAAATAGATGGTGCAGCTGTAGACGTACAGCCCGAGGTGTCCGAGGGCGGCGACTTCTTCGATGGCGGGCGTGTTGCCTTCTTCGTCGGTGACGCGCTCGACCAGCTGGCTGGTCCCCTCCCCCACTCTCTCGTGAAGAGCACCGAGCGGCACGGCGGCGATGGAGTGTTCTGCGAGGTACGCCTCGGCGCGGGCCAGTGCGGCGTTGCGTTCGGTGCGGCGCAACCGTTCGGCGGCGAGTGCGTGGTCGAGTCGTCCGCTGCCGATGGCCCACTCGATGCGGCGGACGGCAGCGGGATCGTCGCCGAACTCGGCGAGGGCGGCGGCTTGTTCGATGGTCAGCTCGCCTCGTTGCACAGCGTCGCGCTGCTCGGTGTCGCGCAAGGTCAGGGCCGCCTCGATCTCGGTGCGGGGCGCCTTGGTGCGACGGGCGATCTTGGTGGAGGTCAGTCCGTGGTCGGCCAGGGTCTCGAACAGGGCCAGGCGTTCGCCGTTGGTGATCGCGGCGCGGTGTTCGTTCTCGCTCCACTGGGTGACGAGCCGTTCGACGGCGGCGTCGGTGCCATCGCCTTCGTCGCCGACGATGAGGGCGGGGATCTGGGTCAGCCCAGCCTCGAGGGCTGCGGCGGTACGGCGGTGGCCGGTGAGCACGCGCAGGGGTCCGGCGGCGGTGCGGCACACAGTGATGGGGGTCAGAACCCCTTGCTCTGCGATCGACTCGCGGAAGGCATCGGTCAGGCGCAGGTCATGGCGGATGTTGGAGTCGGTGAGCAGATCAGCGGGGTCGACGGTGGCGAATTCGGCGGTGCTTCCGTTGTTCATGACTCAAGTTTACATCTGTTTTGATGATTTTTCGATGATTTTTTGGTTCTTTTGTCGTGCTTTTCTGGTGACCGTTGTTACATTTTTTTGCGCTCTGAGCTGGGGTTTTCCGTGAAACGACAACGGCCCCGCCGGGGCGGGGCCGTTGGTTTAACCTTCTGTGCGGTCGTGAATGGGCAGGATCATGGATCGGTGGCCGAGGTACCGTTCGGACAGCTCGCCCAGCCTCGAGTCGGAGGTTCCGGCGTAGTTGCCTCCGAACATCACCACTCGTCCCGCCTCGGTGAGTTCGTACCGACGACGGTCGGCGTTCCATTCGACTCCGACCAGAGCGGCATGGCTGCCTTCGATGAAGGCGTGGCGTCGAATCCGTACGGCGACGGTGGGGCTGATCTGCTCACGACCGCCGACGTGGCTTCGCACTCCGTGGGGGGTGCAGCCGGACGGCAGTGACGTGATGCGGCCCGTGCGGGCGCGGCGCTCGTCGAGGACGCCGACCAGAAGAAGAGTGTCGGCGGCGGCGCTGATACCGCCGTTGGTGCAGTCGCCCAGGCGGTGGGCGCGGTAGACATCGAGCAGGAGACCGGCGGGGCGATGGTCGTTCTCGTTGTTGGGCATGACTCTAGTTTACATCTGTTTTGATGATTTTTCGATGTTTAGTTGGTGCTTTTCCGGTGCTTTTCTGGTGATGGCGGTCACACGTTTATAGGTTCTGACCTGCGGTTTGCGGGCGTATCGGGGTGGTTCGGTGGCGGTGGTGGAGCGGGTACCTCGGTCGGTCGGTGCGGCCCTGGTGAACCGGGCGCGGTGACTGCCGGGCAAGGGCGGGTTTTCCCTTGCTCGGTGGTCGGCGGGTCCGGTAGGGCCGTGGTGTGGTGACCGGGCGCGGTGCACGCGGAGCAGCGGGAACCTTGGGAGGGAGGGACAGGGGTCCGGGGGCGGAGCCCCCGGGGATCGGTAGAGCGATGTGGGTCGGGCCGGGAGTTTCTGTGCCTGTACACGAGGCCCGCATAGACCGAAGGCCCCGACCAGGAGGTCGGGGCCTTCAACGGTTGGACTGTGGTGCGGTCAGTCCTCGTCGGTGCTGTCGTTCTTGCTGCCGCGGGCTTTGCGCCGGCGCACCTTCTCCACCTCGGGGAAGGGCTCGCCGCCGTTGTATTCCTCTTCGAGCTTGTGGGTGTACTCGGCGATGGCGGCCTCGATGAAGCTGTTGAGACTGCCGTGTGCGCCGGGGTAGACACCGCGCAGACCCTTTTGAGCGTTGGTCGCAGCGTCGATGACGGATTCGGCGAGGGTGAACGTGCGCCGGGTCAAGGTGGGTTGCTGCACGATCTTCTTCGGTGCTGCGGACCGTGCCGGGACGTTCTCGTCGGGAGCTTCGGCGTCGAACATGCTGCGGATGTCGCTCATGACTTCTTCCTTTGGGTAATGGTGGTGGCCAGGTCGTCATAGACCAAGGCGTGACGCCAACCGTCCTTCGTGTCGGCGAGGGATACTCCGTCGTTGACGGCCCTCTTGATCGGCTCGGCGGATCGGACGCTGCCGAGGACGGGGATGCCGGCCTCGGTGAATTGGGTGGTCCAGGCGCGAGCGAGGACCGTTCCGGACTGCACCTTGTTGAGGATGGTGCCGCGGACCCACAGAGTGCTGTTGTGCCGCTTCTTGATGCTCTGGGCGTACGAGGTCACGCCCTGCATGGCCGCGATGCTGAAGTCATGCGCTTCGTTGAGGACGATGAGCTGGTCAGCGGCCACGAGCGCGCACATCTCGAGGGCATTTCGCGTGGGGGAGCAGTCGATGAGGATGTAGTCGTAGCGGTCACGGATCGGCTCGAGTGATTCCCGCAGGACGTGGGGGCCTTCGATGGGATCGTTGGTGATGTTCTTCTCGGCGGCGATGAGGTGGGCCGCGTTCGCAGGGGCGGCGATGAGATCGACGCCGGGGCGTATTGCATCGAGGATCGCCTCGGCGGCGGGCTTTCGGGTCTCCGGGTCTATATCGACGATGTGATCGGCGGTCACCTTCGCTGCGGCACGGAGGTCGGGCTGCAACTTGGTGAGGGTGTGGGTGAGGTTGCCGGAGGGATCAAGGTCGACCAGGAGCACCTTTTCGCCGGCACGGGCGAGGGCTTCACCGACGTTGAGCACGGTGGTGGTCTTGCCCACCCCGCCCTTCTCGTTGCCGATCAGAATGATTTTCGAACTCATGGCCTCCCTTTCCTGATGCAATAATACATCACTTCTGATTCATAAAGCGTGCTTTTCTGGTTCTTATCGGATGGCGGTTTCGTGACTGTTGGGGACTGGGTGGTGTTGCATCTGTTCAGGTGCGGTTTTCATGTCAGTGGTGGATGGAACGGCGACGGCCAGGGCTCGATGCCCTGGCCGTCGGCCACCGCTGCCACTGGGGGTGGGGGTGGTGGGTTGAATCTGGTTGCGTTCGCGGGGTTTCCAGTCCTGTCGGCTGGTGCGTGACGCTAGCCAACATCCAACACTATCGGTGGCGCTCGTGCACAGGGGGTCGCTGGGATTCGCGTCGGGCTCGTGGTCGGCGGTGGGGTCTGTGCGGCGCAGCCGCTCCTTCAGGTTCGGTTCTCGGCCGGCCTCGCGGTGGTGGCAGACCGTAGGGGTGGGGCGGATATGGCGGCGGCCCGAGCCGGGGCCGTGAGGGGCGTCCGGCTCGGGCCGTGTGTCAGCGGATCTCGCGGCACTGTCGGCATTCCCACCCTTGGGGGGCGGAGAAGGCAGGTTCGTCGTTCTTCGCAGAGCCAGCAGGTCTGGTTGGCTTTTTCGGCTTCGCCGCGTTCCTGCGCTGCGGCTTTTTCGTGTTCGGCTGTGCGGCGTTCTCGCTCGGTGTCCAGGTCGTTGTGCTGGGCCGCGGTGGGTAGTGCGCGCATCATGCGGTAGGCGGCGGCGGTGCCTGCGTCTCGTTCTGCGAGGTCGGCGGCGGTGTAGCTCGGGGGTCGGTCGGCTTCGTGCAGCATGGGTCCGAAGATCGTGCGGCAGGTCTGGCAGGGGGTGAGTTCGTCGGTGACGGGCTGTTTGCATCCGGGGATGATGCACTCGGCGAACAGGGATTGGGCGGTCATGGCGTCCTCGCGGCGAGTGGGGACCGGCGGCCGCGAGGGGGTCGCGGCCGCCGGATGTGGGTTACTGACCTGGGCGGATGGGGGTGTGGGCGTCCTCGGCGCGGGCGTCGGTGATCTTGTCGTAGGGCAGTCGGTCGGTCCAGCTGTAGGCGGTGGCGACGGTGACCGACTTTGCGTTGACTCGGATCACCTTGTGCCAGGTGCCGGAGCAGTTGACGAAGCATCCGGGGCGTAGGTCGGCGCGGCTGTAGAGCTTGGGGCCGTCGGTGGCGTCCTGTTCGGCGCGTACTGCGGTCCAGTATTCGATGTCGCGCTCGAGTTCGGCTTTGTTGAGTTCGAGTTGGTGCATGTGGTTGCTGGTCTCGGCGGTGTGTCCGGCAGCGCGGTACTTGGTGAGGTGGCGTTCGATGCTGCGTAGTTCGGCGCTCTGTCGTTCGATGCGGCGGTGGATCACTGCGGGGGTGTAGCGGTGATCGGTGCTGCGGGCGGCGATGCGGGCGGATTCGGCGGCTGAGCGGGCGGCGGCGTCGGCTTCGATCGCGGCGCGGGCGGTGGTGTGGGCGCGGTCGAGGGCGCGGCGGTGGCGTCGTTCGCTGTGATGTCCCACTTTGATGGGTTCTCCGCCTTCGGGCAGTGCGGCACAGGCGTGGTCGTGGCGTGCGTGGGCGGCGTCGGCGGCGGTGGCCTTGCGTTCGGCCTTGGCTGTGAGGGCGGCGGCGCGGTCGGTCAGACGCTCGTTGCGGTCGTGGTGGGCGTCGGTGCCGTCGCGGAGGGTGGTGTCGATGTCGGTTTCGACGTCGTAGCCGGCGGCGCGCAGGGCGGCGGCGGTGTGTTCGATGCGGGCGAGGTGGGGGGCGCGGTCGCGGCTGTGCGGGATGTACCAGGCGGTGATGCTGCGTCCCCATTTCCAACCTGCGGTTTTGAGGATCGGGGCGGTGCCGTCGCCTTTGCTGGTGCCGTCGATGATCGTGCCCTCTGTGGGGGTGTGCGTGATGGTGAGCATGTGCGCGTTTCCTGTTCGGGTCGGTAGTGCGCGCCGGTGGGGAGTCGCGGTGACTCCCCACCGGCGCGGAATGTGGATCAGTACTCGGCGATGAAGACCGGCCAGTGGGGGCCAGGGCGGGTGGTCCAGCGGAGGATCGGCCGCCAGTAGGTGGTGGTCCGGTAGGCGCGTTCCTCGTGGTGGGGGCACATGACCCACTCGCCGTCGGTGTGGGTGGCTTCGGTGGTGCAGCCGTTGTAGTCGCACCACTGGTCGGGAAGCTCGAGTGTCTGGACGGGGGCCGGAGTGGTCATCGCGTCTTTCCTTCCGGGGTGGTCGGTCAGCTGAGGCCGGATTCGATTGCGGCGCTGATTTCGTCCTCGGTCATGCCTGCGGCACGGGCGGCGGCCTTGGTGTCGCGGGACTCGGCCAGGACTACGGAGATGTCCTTGCCGGTCGAGATGTTCTCGAGCAGGACATCGATGTCGCGGCCGAGGTTGTGGAGCTTCGCGGTGATCTCTTCCTTGTTCATGCCTCTAGTTTACATCTGTTTTGATGATTTTTCGATGTTTTGTTGGTGCTTTTCGGGTGCTTTTCTGGT